>JBOFXU010000339.1:0-5452 GCA_051654305.1 Bacteroidales bacterium
AAACGACTTGATAAGGGCATCGCGCATAAACGGACGAAGCGCCTCTTGCTGGGTGGCTCCGTTACCAAGCAAATAACGGTAATAGTTGGATTCGCGTCGGATACCGCTGTAAAAGGCATTCAGCGCGATCACGTTTGCCGTAAGCATATTGCCGAGAACCATGCCCGAAACTGGCACAAAATAGCGTGCTTCGAGCACTGACTCCTGCTGAACGACAAGCCCGAGAAAATAACCGACAATAAACAATACAGAGAACAGAAAGGCTCCGAAAGCTGGTAAGAGAAAGACTTTACGTGGCAGTTTGGTGCGTTTGAGCACCGTCAGTACGGCTACGATAGTCATAATCACCACCCAGAGGAGATTGACCCAGATATTGTTCCATGCAAATAAATACTCCAGATAGATGGCTATCAGGAAGAGTTGCAAAGTCATGCGGGCTGATGCTATAAGTGTATCCCTGACCAGTCCGGTTCGATAAAACCAGAGGAAGTAACAGGGAATAAACAGCAATAATAACCCAAGTATAAATCCAATAATAGAAATATCCATGCAGATAGAATATAGTGTTGTATTTGTTTCATCAAATTAAAGCACGAGTGTGCGGTCAAAGAATGCCGCAAAACGTTCGTCGTGAGAGATGGAGAGTATCGTGGTGTCTGTGAGGCTTTGCAGATACTCGCCCATAAGTATTGTACTCTGAGGGTCAAGCGCAGCTGTAGGCTCATCCAGTAACAGGATCTTTTTGCCGGTAAGCAATCCTGAAATAAAGGCGATACGTTGTTTCTGACCTCCCGAGATCTGGCTCAAAGAATGATTAATGAGTGCCGGATCAAGTCCCAGGCGGGCAAACAACTCCAGTGTACGTGCTTCATCGAAATGATTTTTTCGATTCACTTTCAGCGTATAGGGAAACTCCAGTAGCTCGCGAACCGTGGCAAAGGGTAAATTGATATCTTGTGGAAGCCAGAGCAGTTGGCTTCGGATCTGTTGAAGGTGTTGCGGTGTCACAGGCAGACCATTCACCAGAATTTCTCCCGAAAGAGGTGTCACAAACCCCAGAAGCATCTGCAACAGGGTACTTTTACCGGCACCCGATTTCCCTGAGATACATAGGTGCTGGCCGTGTTCGAGCCGGAAGTTGAATTGATCGAAGAGTTTTGTATCACCATAGGTGAAGGTGACATTTTTAAATACTATCATCCTTTTTTATTATTGTATTTAACGGCAAAGATAAAAGATGAGCCATGAGAAATTAATATCTTCGTACCCAATTATTATTAATTCACTACCCTATGACTAAAACTGAAACGTATTTGGCGAACCTGGCCGAAGATAAAAAAGGAAAGATCAGTGAGATTTTCGGATCAATCGAAAAATTCTATCAATGTCTTTACCTGATTGCAAAAAACGAACATATGGTTCAAATGCTCAAACCGGAGCAGATGGAGCAACGACTGAAAACGATTCACGATGTTCAGGACCGGATTGAGAAATTTCTGGATACTCTGGAACTTTCGGGCTACGATATCTTTGCAGACATCAAGAGTGATTATCTCGAGGACTATCTGGCTTCACGCGAAATCAATCTGTTGTTTGACAACGAGGAGTTTGTAGAGATGGTACGTAAGGTATCTTCGCTATAAGACACAAAAAAGCCGGTATATTTTCATATACCGGCCTAAAAACTTTGTTTTTTCAATCGCCTCAAATCAACAGATACTCCCATGGATACGACAGAATAAGTGTATCTGAAGAGGGAGAGTATCAAATCTCATTGATCTTAATTCACTAACAATTAATATTGTTCAAAGATTCTGCGGATTTCGTTCAAATCTTTTGTTTTAGTCAATGCCAACATCAACAATACGCGTGATTTAGAAGCATTGTGGAAACCAGAAGCAGTAAATCCGTGATCTGTATCACTTACTTCACCATTCATTGGCACCATACCTTCAGAGATACGAGAAGCTCTTACTACGTGAATACCTTTCTTAACAGCGCGATCTAATTCTGTCATTACGTCAGGATAGATGTTACCATTTCCAACACCTGCGTGAACGATACCGTCAACTTTAGCGTCAACAAGCGCTTTAGCAGGAATTGCAGAAGCATTAGCATAACCAATTAGGATGTCTACAGTAGGAAGTTTTTTCAAACCGTCTACAGAGAATTCTGATTTAGTTGTGTGGATAGTTTTTGATTCACGAGTGAAATACGCTTTGTCACCGATTACCTGACCCAATGGACCATAGTTAGGACAAGCGAAAGCTGCAACGTTTGTTGAGTTCATTTTAACCACGTCATCTGCACCAAGGATATAGTCGTTCATCATTACCATAACCCCTTTACCTTTAGCTTCAGGAGTTGTTGCAGCTACTACTGCTTTGTAAAGATTCATCGGACCATCTGCGCTTAATGCTGTAGAAGGACGCATTGCACCTACAAGAACTACAGGCTTGTCACTTTTTACTACCAGGTTAAGGAAGTAAGCAGTTTCTTCCATTGTGTCTGTTCCGTGAGTTACAACGATAGCGTCACATTGGTTTTCGTTGAACAAACGATTGATCTCTGTAGCTAATTTCAACCAAACCTGGTCGTTCATTTCCTGGCTACCGATGTTAGAAATTTGCATTCCTGAGATATCAGCCAGATTTTTCATTTGAGGGACAGCACCGATCAACTGATCTACTGTTGCAACACCTGCAGTGTAACCTGCCTGAGTTGCAGTTGCAGCAGAACCCGCAATCGTTCCACCTGTTGCCAAAATCATTACTTTAGGTTTAGCAGAAACGTAAGTTACAGAAACTGCAATAAGCAATAATGCTACGAAAATTTTGTTAATGGTTTTCATAAGAGTTAGTTTGATAATAATTAATGGTTGTTTGTATATCTATGTATATCAATGAGCTCTTTTCTCTGAAAAACGAAAAGATTCAAAAAAACAATGCATGAGCTAACCATCTATTGCCTCTCTCAATATTTGGATATCGATATTATAACACACAATTCGCCATTTCTATCGCAATATAAGGTGTTTTTTATCAACTCTACCTGCCTTTTTTAGTTCTTTTCAAGAAGTTAACACTGTTTTTATTAGCTGAATAAACTATCTTTGCTTCTTATAAAACAGAAAACTCCAATGAAAGTTTGCATAGCAGAAAAACCAAGTGTTGCCCGGGAGATTGCACGCATCGTGGGTGCAAATACGAAAAAGGACGGATACCTCGAGGGAAACGGATATCAGATTACCTGGGTATTCGGTCATTTATGCACCCTGAAGGAGCCTCATGATTACTCTCCTTCCTGGAAGCGATGGTCGGTAAACGATCTGCCCATTATCCCGGAAAGATTTGGCATCAAGCTGATCAACAACCCGGGGGTTGAAAAGCAATTCAAGACAATCGAAAAACTTATTGCCGGCGCCGATGAGGTGATTAACTGCGGGGATGCCGGACAAGAGGGGGAACTGATTCAGCGCTGGGTGATGCAGAAAGCTAAATGCAGTTGCCCTGTATCGCGTCTTTGGATCTCCTCGCTTACCGAGGAGGCAATCAGAGAGGGATTTAAGCAACTACGCCCCGAAAGCGACTTCCAGAAGCTCTACGAAGCCGGGCTCTCCAGAGCTATCGGTGACTGGCTCCTCGGAATCAATTGCACCCGACTCTACACCGTAAAATATGGCAATAAGAATGTGCTTTCGATCGGACGTGTTCAGACGCCTACTCTGGCTCTGATTGTCAATCGTCAGCTCGAAATCGAGAACTTCACCCCGGAAAAGTATTGGGAACTGAAAACCATCTACCGGAATACGACTTTCTCTGCTACGAAAGGAAAATTCGCTACACAGGAAGAGGGAGAGAGATTCCTCGAAGAGGTGAAGCAAAGCCCTTTCACCGTTACTGACGTCAAGACAAAGAAAGGCGATGAGTTTCCTCCTCGTCTGTTTGACCTGACCTCTCTCCAGGTAGAGTGCAACAAGAAATTTTCGTTCTCGGCAGATGATACACTGCAACTCATTCAATCCTTATATGAGAAGAAACTTACAACATATCCACGTGTTGATACAACATTTTTGAGTGATGATATGTATCCGAAGGTTCCATCTATATTACGGGGATTGCGGGGATATGAGCTCTACACACAGATACTACTGGACGGACAAAAAATACCGAAAACAAAAAAGGTTTTCGACAACAGCAAGGTCACTGATCACCATGCTATTATACCTACTGGTGTGGTGGCAACGGGAATGAATGACCGCGAAAAGAAAGTGTATGATCTGATTGCAAAGCGCTTTATTGCAGCTTTCTTTCCCAACTGTAAGATTTCCACGACCACAGTACTGGGAGAGGCAAAAGAGGTTCCTTTTAAAGTAACCGGAAAACAAATTCTTGACCAGGGCTGGCGTGTGGTTTTCACCAAAGAGGATAACACTCCGGACGACGATAAAGAGAAGGAGGAAGAAGAATCGACGCTTCCTGCATTCAAAAAGGGAGAAAGTGGCGAACATGTCCCTTCATTGCTTGAGAAACAGACACAACCTCCTAAGCCCTATACAGAGGCAACATTGCTTCGGGCAATGGAGACAGCCGGAAAACTGGTAGACAACGACGAGTTACGTGATGCGCTCAAGGAGAATGGAATCGGACGTCCTTCAACGCGTGCGGCAATCATCGAAACTTTGTTTAAACGTCAGTATATCAAGAAAGAGAAAAAGAATCTGGTGGCTACGCAAACGGCTGTAGACCTGATGCAGACCATCCACGAAGAGCTTCTGAAATCGGCAGAACTGACTGGTATCTGGGAGAAAAAACTTCGTGAAATAGAAAAAGGGAAGTATGATGCCCGGAGTTTCATGGAGGAGTTGAAACAAATGGTAAGGGATGTGGTAGGCAATGAGCAACGACCTGCGGCGCGTGTGGCTCCGGCTCCTCCTCAACCGATCATTTGCCCGAAATGCAACCAGGGAACTATTCTGAAGGGAAAAACCGCTTTTGGATGTTCTAACTGGAAAAATGGATGCGATGCTCGTGTCCCATTTGAACAGTATGGCGAACAACTTACGCGCGAACAACTTACTGATATATTAAACAAGCTGTATAAATCATCCTGAAAGGGGTGATTTATACAGCTTTATTTTATATTGGACAATTGGAGTAAGCATCCAAAAGTTCAACCGTATTAACGCGGACGTTCATTCGTATCAACGTAAACGTTCATTTAAATGAAAATATATTTTCAAACGTATGAACCGGCACGTTCATTTAAATGAACTTTTGAGAGAATTGTCGTTTCTGTCTTCTAATCTGTTATCTTATCGAACGTCGGAAAAACAATCGTATCAGCTACTCCTCCATCCAAATAATCTTCATCGTAATGCACAAGTATAGAACCTCTCGTCGGACCAGGCTCTGCAACTTCATAATCTGTATAACGAAACCTCAACGGAGTA
>JBOFXU010000340.1:0-1917 GCA_051654305.1 Bacteroidales bacterium
TCTTTCAATAACTTACGAAGTTTTGTGATGTAAACATCCATACTTCTTGCATTGAAATAGTTGTCGTCAATCCAGATTGTTTTCAACGCATAGTTTCTTTCCAGGATTTCATTCATGTGAACGCAAAGCAAGCAAAGAAGTTCTGATTCTTTTGTAGTAAGTTTTGTTTGTTTTTCTCCGATGATCAACAATTGTTTTTGAGTATCGAAAGTGAACTTACCAATTCTGTAGAATTGTACTTCTTTCATTTTTTTACCTTTCACACGACGAATAATCGCTTCGATACGGAAAATAAGCTCTTCCATACTGAATGGTTTAGTGATATAGTCGTCCGCTCCGATTTTGAAACCTTCAAGAACATCTTCTTTAAGCGCTTTTGCAGTTAAGAAAATGATAGGTATTTCAGAATTAGTAGAACGAATTTCCTGTGCTAAAGTGAATCCATCTTTTTTTGGCATCATCACGTCAAAAATGCATAGATCATATTTGTTTTTTTGAAATGCTCTTAGCCCTGCTTCGCCGTCAGGTTGTAGATCAACAACATAACCTTTAGCCTGAAGATACTCTCTTAATAGCATGCCAAGATTCTCATCATCTTCGCATAGAAGGACATTTAATTTTTCTTCCATAATTAATGTTTTATAGTGGATAATGTTATAATAAATTTTGTGCCAACACCCAGATCACTTTCGGCTCTGATGGAACCTTTCAGGTCTGTGATGATTTTCTTAACATATGCAAGTCCCAGTCCGAAGCCTTTGACATTGTGTACATTTCCGGTCGGAACGCGATAAAAACGCTCGAATATTTTCTTCACGTTTTCTTTCTTTATACCGATTCCATTGTCCTCAATGCTGATCACAATTTTGTCATTGTCATTCTTCGTCTCAATTTTGAGGGAGAGCGGTACTTCCGGTTTGCTGTATTTCACTGCATTATCAAGCAAGTTAAAGATCACATTTGTAAAGTGCATCTCATCAATATAAACCAGATCTTCATCCGCCTTAAGATCGAGAGCGATGCTTCCACCATATTGCTCTACTTTTAACTTGAATGTACTGGCCACGTTGTTCAGAAGATCAGTCAGATGAACTTCCCGTAATTTAAGTGTTGCTCTTTGTTTGTCAAAAAGTGACATTTGCAGCACTTTATCGACCTGAAAACTTAATCGTTTCGTTTCATCAATGATCACTCCAGAGATATGCTGGAACATGGTTGGACTCTTCATGACCGCAGGGTCTTTCAACATCTGTGCGGCAAGAGAAATCGTCGATACCGGAGTTTTAAACTCGTGAGTCATGTTGTTTATAAAGTCCGTTCTCATTTCGGTTAACTTTTTCTGTCTCACTACCGAGTAGATGGTAAACATAAAAGTCAGGAGGAGTACTCCCGTAAAAATGAAAGACGGAATCATAAAACGAATGGACTCGTACATATAAAATTGCCTTTTCGTCGAGAAATAGACCTTCAGATAACTATATTTACTCGGTGGGTCATTCGGAAAAATAACCCGGGTATATATTTCGTCCCCACTTGTAGGACTATACCCCGATGTTTTGTAAATTATCTTATTGTCTTTATCAACTACGGCAAATTCAAAAATATGATTTAATCCGTTATTTAGCAGTTCAGCTCTTAAAAACTCTTTTAATTGGTAAAAATTCACGCGCTCTTCCAGCGGTCTGGTGCTTCCGGAGGATAAGAGATCCAGGATCAGATAATCCAGAACTTCCCGCTGATAAAGATATCGCCCTTTCAGAGCATTCTGTAATTCAGTCGATGCCTGCTGAATGGTGTTTTTACCATGTTTCTGGGATAAATATAATTCAGGTTTGTTTGTAACATAATCTTTCCGTATTTGGTTGATCGCTTCAGTCTCCAGAGCCTTTTTGCTTTTTAGAGTATTGATATTAAAAG
>JBOFXU010000341.1:0-1799 GCA_051654305.1 Bacteroidales bacterium
GACAGCCTTGTTTCTCCAACATTGTAATTTCTTCTATAGATAGTATTCGGGTCATAATTTAAGGTATTAATATTTAAAAATCAAATATATAACAAATTATTACATGCAAATCTAATATCACAGATTATTTCGTGGATATGGTTGGTTTTAACAACTATCCGGAAGCTGAATAATTTTTGAGTTATACACTGAAAATCCCGAATTTACTATCTAACCGCAACGAAAAAGCAAACTTATGGCCCAATATTCAAAGATTATTATAATTTTGTCCAAAACCCGAAAACGGATATTTTTAATGAAAAAGATGAACATACTGAATCCTAAAATTGCCCTACCGGCCCTATTGATAAGTATCTCAGCAAGCTATACGACACCTTTGTTTGCTCAATCGAAGAGTGACTCTAAAAATTTTGAGATGAATAAAAATCTCGATATCTTCTACGGAATTGTACGTGAGCTTGACCAATTTTATGTAGACTCCATCAAACCCAATAAACTGATCAAAAGCGGTATCGATGCGATGCTTTCGACCCTCGATCCCTATACAACCTACATTACGGAGACGGATCTGGACGATTTCAAATTTATGACGACCGGAGAATATGGAGGAATCGGATCTCTGATTGCAGTAAAAGATAATAAAGTGATTATCTCAGAACCCTACGAAGGCCTTCCGGCGGCACGATACGGGCTCAAAGCAGGTGATATTATCCTTGCAATTGACGGTACCCCTATGGATGGAAAAAAAGTGGATGAAGCAAGTAGTAAACTTAAAGGAGAAGCGAATACGGACGTAAAACTGACCATTAAACGCTATGCTACGGGCAAAACGGAAGAGGTAAAAATACGTCGTGAGAAAATTCAGATCAATTCTATTGCTTATTCGAACATGGTAGCCCCTCAGACGGGATTTATTCTGATCAACTCTTTTACCGATAAAACAGGCGAAGAGTTCAAAACAGCTTACCTGGATTTGAAAAGTAAAGGTATGGAAAAGCTGATCATCGATCTTCGCTCAAATGGTGGTGGAGTAATGGAAGAAGCGCTTAAAGTAGTGAATTACTTCGTGCCAAAAGGAGAAGAGATTCTTTCCACACGAGGAAAACTGCGTCAGTGGGACCGTGTTTACAAAACAACGATTGAGCCGATCGATACGGTTATCCCGATCGCTGTGATGGTGGATCAGGGTAGTGCCTCGGCTTCGGAGATTGTTTCGGGAGCTTTGCAGGATCTTGACCGCGCAGTGATCGTGGGAACACGCACCTTCGGTAAAGGCCTTGTTCAGTCGGCTCGTACGCTGAGCTACAACAGCAATATCAAACTTACGACAGCGAAGTATTATACGCCAAGCGGACGTTGTGTGCAGGCAATCGATTACAGCAGACGAAATGCCGATGGAAGTGTGGGGGAGATTCCCGACAGTCTTACTTCGGTATTTAAAACTAAAAATGGTCGTTCGGTACGTGATGGTGGAGGAATTACACCTGATATCAAAACTACCTCGAAGTCTGCACCAAATATTCTGTTCTATCTTGTGAATGACCTGCTACTCTTTGACTTTGCGAATCAGTATGCGGCAAAATATCCGCAAGTGGCTGCTGCCAAAGATTTCAAACTCTCCGACGAAGATTATAAATCGTTCAAAGAGTTTGTGAAGTCAAAAGATTTCAAATATGACAAACAGAGTGAGTCTATCCTGAAGAGACTTCGGGAAGTGGCAGAGTTTGAAGGATACATGGAAGGTGCAGAGGCTGAATTTAAAGCACTCGAAAGCAAGCTAACGCATGATCTTGACCGAT
>JBOFXU010000342.1:0-2339 GCA_051654305.1 Bacteroidales bacterium
AATCAAAAGTAGTTTTGTTGATTTGAGCATCAAACCAATGTTTCCAGCGAGGCATATAGTAATCCTTGATTAAACCAGCCCAAAGCCTCGCTGAATAATCATCAATAGGCGGCCCCCAGATAGTGACTAATCGTTTTGCATTAGAGACATACTTCTTCTTCAACATAGGATCGAGAGATGAGTTTTGAGCAAAATTTGTCCAATACTCTAATCTATGATTCGGATGTTTTGCCAATAAATGATCAAGACTTTCTCCTAAATGAATGAATAACTGAAACTGTTCTTTTGCTAAATCTATTTTATTCAGGAGTAAAGCATCTTGTACTGCTTGAATGAGTATTTCCATTTTACCTCCGACATACATAGCCGTGAGCTCAATTAAATCGACCTTATATAACTCCGAATCTTCGAACAGTCCTTTACTTGAAACAAAAGAGTTTACTGCTTTATAAAAATCTGAGTTCACATTTACAGATCCCTTTCGCACCCGACCTGGTCTGAATTGCCAATTAAATCGGGGATGGTCTGTAAAGCTGCCATAAACTGAATTCCTCAACCCTCCCCAATAAGAAAGCAAGGAATCATTAACACTTCCATAGCGCGTTTTGGCATAATCGACAAACCATTTCTCGGTATCGATGATTTGATCGGACCATCCTGCATCTGTGATTAGTTCGTATAACATATCATTATTCTCGATACCCTCCGGTGCTAATCCATGACCAGACAGATTTCCTTTTTTAGAAGATGTAAGTGCTGATAAATGACCATTTGCATAAAAATCGACATATCCGGTCATTGCTGTTTTTCCTCCCATATTAGGAATGACGCTATATACCCATTCCTTTCCAAAGAAGCCATTATAGAAGTTCCAATTATCCCCATTGTGCCAGAAATGATGATTATAATCTTCAGCAAGATCAAGAAGAAGCATTTTATCATCAGGCACCTTTGACAATAACGCTTTTAGTGTCTCAGGCTCCCAAATATTACGGGTATATCCAAACATCCAACCCTGCATTACCCAAACAGCATCTTTGTTCGCATCGCGAATCGAGCGATAAAGTTTATCTCCATACGAGGTAAGCAATTCATATCGTTCTTTGGTACCAACAGGAGGAAATGGTATTTCCATCTCATTAAAGCTATCAGCCAGGTAATAATCATTTTTCCCAAACTCCTTCTCCCACTCTTTTATAAATTGTACACCAATCGTATGAAATAGTTCTTCTTTTGGATCAAGCATCCAATTATGAAAACTACCGGCCCAACTTGTTTTAACAATATTTATATCAGGAAAGAGGCGCTTCATTGCCTCAGGCACAAAACCTGCAAAAGCGGGACAAATAGGCTTCATATCAAGCGATTTCATCCTTTTGAGTATTTTATGTTGAAGTGCAATCTGAGAAGCATGCCATTCCTTAGACAGAGGAGCATCAACGCCACTCAGGTTCCCCATTCTCATCCATGGCAAATGGGCAGGTGCTACAAAATAAGAATTTATCTCGTCATCTGTAAGCCCTAATTTCTTCCATACTCTGGCCATAATAGCTTCACTTCCAACTAAGGCCAAAGGCATATCTATACCATGAAGAGCCATCCAGTCAATCTCCTTCTCCCAACGATTCCAGTCCCAATAGGGCATAGTATATCCATACGTAACTACATTAAAATAATAATGGTGTTTAAATGGAGATACCACTGTCTTTTGTTCCATTGCAGGCAATACGTCGGAATGAATAAATCGTGATCCATTCCAGGTATTTATTCCTAATGAATTTTGCTTTGTGTAATCATAAAATGCACGACAGACAGCGACTCCACTGGAGGCTTTAATTTTGACAATACCCTTTTCTACTTTTATTTCATAATTATCTCTTTGTTCAACTTTTGGTATTGAACTGATTTCTAAAGGGATTTTATATTTTGCGAACCTTGATATTACATCTTTCGATGCTTTGTAGTTAGCTGCATAACTAAATAGACTGCTAACCCCCAACAAGAATAGCGTTAAGTATTTCATGAGATATTAATAATATTTATATATTTAATACTGATTCACAAAAATGAAGAATGAGGCATTTCTTTAAACAAAAAGGCTTATTCGCCTCAAATATAAATAATGACCGCAATGTAATCAAATATCATATAAATACACTAAGGAATATATATTGTATTATTTATTTCTAAGAGAGTTTAAAGTCAAACTAAAAAAGCCGGCACCCCACTGATCAGGGGTACCGGCTTTTTTTAATATTTAGTCAGGGTAAGCTATTATTGCTCTGTATGGAATTTGATTCCGTTTGCTTTCCACATCTCTTTTACGAAAGGTAGTCTTT
>JBOFXU010000343.1:0-2480 GCA_051654305.1 Bacteroidales bacterium
GGCAGATGTATTTCACCGCAGGGGCAAACTACACGAACATATTTTTGAGTCTGCTATTAATAGCCTTTATTTGCTACCATTATGTCAAATTCCTAATCACTGAGAAGGCGATAGATCTCACCGTAATTATTTTATCTCCGTACATGCTACGCAGTGCTTATTTACACACAACACTCAAGATAAGAAACTTACAACTATACCCATCTTATATAATTACTTTTTTGTCGTCTAAACAGTACGTTTACGCCGCTAAAAAGGGTCCTGCCTAAAAATAGGGTAGTATGTACGCAAGAATACACTATACTGTATTTCTCGTAAACAGTATAGTGTACTTGCATGTACGGTATGATGTAATTCTATTTACGCTCTAAATTACTTACATTTTCATCATTATGTGCTTACAGAAGCCCTCTTTTGACATAAAAGACGGATGTTTTATCCGCTAATTGCCTCTTTTTTTTATCTATTTTCCGTATCAAAGAGAAACCAAAAGACCTAAAAAAATTGATTTTTGTCAGAATAAGAATAGTGCGTTTTGGGAGGATGTCTCGCACGAGACAAAGCTAAAAAAATTTGAGTAGCTACCACTTCTTTTGGACCTGATCCGATAATAATCGATGTTTGAGCAACACTTGAGATAGAAATAAGGAATAAAAAAACGGCCTGTGTAGCAGTTGCTACACAGGCCGTTTTTATTTTTTCATCAGAACCAACGCACGTAGCAGAAATCCTGACGGTGAGGCAAATCAGCCCGTTTAGGGAACATACGGAAACCAAGTCTGAACTCTCCTGCATTTGTCAGATTGAAATTCAACTGATAATGAGCAACAGGTCCTTCGACTTTTGCCACTGAAAGTTCAAAAACAGAAGATATTTTTTGTTTTCCTTCCTCTGTTGTCATAGCAACCAGCTCTATTCCGACACTATCTCCAAGATTTTTGCGATCTACAATAACCTCTACATTATAATCAACTCCTAAAGAGACATTGGTTAAGTCAGGCATAGAGACAGACAAGATATCAATAGTATGCCAGCTTTGTGCCACCTCTTCCTTCCATTTAGCAATCTCTTTTGCTTTAGCGTAATTATTCTCGCAAATGTATTTATGACGCTTAGATTCCTTCAGATAGAAACGATTGAGGTAATCGTCCAGCATTCGTTTCGTTGTATAATGTGGAGTAATCTGAGCAAATGAATTCTTGATATACTGTATCCACTCCGGAGAATAACCACGGCTGTTTTTTGCATAATACAGCGGAATAATTTCCCGTTCAAACTTCGCATAGATGGTAGCAGCATCAAGCTGATCCTGATGTTGTTGATTTTGGTAGGTACGTTGTTCGGACAATGCCCAACCTGCACCTCTGCGGTAACCTTCGTACCACCATCCATCTTTTACTGAAAAGTTTAATACACCATTCATTTGAGCTTTTTCCCCAGATGTACCTGATGCTTCTAACGGACGTGTTGGAGTATTCAACCAGATATCAACACCTGCGATCAGACGTTTTGCCAGTTGCATATCATAGTTCTCAAGAAAAATAATTTTCCCCAGGAACTCCGGACGGTGAGAAATCTCAACAATGTGACGAATTAGCGCCTGTCCCGCAGCATCTGCTGGATGGGCCTTCCCTGTATAAAAGAATAACACAGGATACTGCTCGTTATTTACGATTTTGCTTAATCGTTCAAGGTCTGTAAATAACAAGTGGGCACGTTTGTAAGTCGCAAATCGACGACCAAACCCGATTATCAGAGCATTTGGGTTGATACTCTCAAGAATATTCACAACTCTCGAAGGATCTCCCTGGTTTTTAATCCAGTCATCTCTGAACTGATCCTTAATAAAGTTGATCAATTTATTTTTTAGAACTTGTCTGATGGCCCATATTTTTTCATCCGGAACTTTATAAAAATCTTCCCACATAGCCTCATTAGACTGATCTTCATAAAAATTAGCCGGCATATATTCTTTGAAGAACTTTTGCCATTCTGAAGCAGCCCAAGTCGGAAGGTGAACTCCATTTGTCACATAACTCACATGCAGCTCACTTGGTAAATATCCTTTCCAGATCGGTGCAAACATCTCTTTTGACACCTCTCCATGCAACCAGCTTACCCCATTAACCTCCTGACAAGTATTACAAGCAAATACACTCATAGAGAATTTCTCCGCAGTGCCCGGATTTTCTCGTCCCATATCCATAAGTTCATTGGACGAAATACCAAGTTTTGCAGGATATTCATACATATATTTACCAAACAACTGCTCATCAAAGCTATCATGCCCAGCCGGAACAGGGGTATGTACTGTATAAAGTGATGATGATCTTACAACTTCAAGTGCTTCGTTAAATGTCAGTTTTTCTTTCTGTATATAATCTACCAATCGCTGTATATTGATTAAGGCTGCATGCCCCTCATTACAGTGGTAAACTTCTTTCTTAATTCCAAGCTTATTAAGCATCTGTATCCCCCCG
>JBOFXU010000344.1:0-3508 GCA_051654305.1 Bacteroidales bacterium
CACCAAGAATATGCGGATATTTCGGGTTTGCTCCCCAACCATCCATATTTAACTGTGCAGGTGTAAAGGTCTTCCATTGGAAATCACGAATGTTCACCTGAACATTTTTACCTCCGAAAATACCATCCATATCGGATGAAATATTTGGTTGACCGGACAAACCAGAACCAATATAAGTAGGAATATGGAAACGAATATACTCCCATTCGCCTCCGGTTTGGTCACCCGACCATATTCCCGCATAACGCTGTGTTCCTGCCCAACCATCCAGAGAAATAATAAACGGACGGGCATCATTGCCATAGTATGGCATAATATTACCAACATCGGCAACACCATTCAGCCCGAATGAATATCCGGCACCAACCCATGCCACATCTGTTTTTAGTACTCGTACTCCGGCATCGCGAACCTCTTTTACGATATCTCTTTGCAGAAGTGCCTCAATACTATCTTTCGGATGCAAGTCTGACTGAGTCCACAGACCTATCTCTACTCCTTTTGAACGAGCATAATCTCCAAACTCTTTCAAATTACCGATATTTCCATCCAGCGTACCTGTCTGTCCATATCCTGCTCCATATCCATCATTCGGAAGTACCCATCCAAGAGGCATATCATGAGCATTGTAGCGATCAATCACCGCACGGGCTGAGAACTGATAATTCCCTTTCTCGCCATTCAAAGACTCTTTCGTACCACCATTATCTTTCTGGCTCTCCTTGTACATTTTACCATCCTCAAAAAGAATACCTTTTTCGTCTTCTTTCCAATAGTCACGGTTATATGCATTCAAGTGTCCTTCGTAGAATCCAAACTTAGGCATAAGTGCCGGATTACCTGTTAATTGATAAAAATCATTCAACAAGGCCACCGGAGTTTCATTTACCATGAAGAATACATCCAGATAGCTATCTTCGTGCATCAGATTTACCTGATCAGCCTGCTCGCTACCAAAATCATATTTCCCTTTTTTGAAGGTGTGCCACATAACTCCGTACCCTTGGGTAGACCAGTAGTAAGGAGTTGGTGATGCCACACCGCCATCAGTCCAGTTGTTTGTATTTTCAATGGCAATTACCTTTCCTTTGTGCGAGAAACGACCGTTTTGCACTCCTCCCCCGTAGAAATACTCATTTGGTTGAGCTTTGAACTGTAATGCAACCTGACGTGGTGTAATAGATACCGGTTGAGTCGCTTGAATGACTGCTTTTCCGGTTTTTAGATCTGTAATTTCAAAGTGTCCGGTTTTCTTATCTACCGAAATCTTCACTCTTGACGACAATACCGTAAAAGCCCCTTTTTCTTCTCCCAAAGAGATCTGACCAGGATTTTTTCTTGGATTGTCTACTAAAATCTGTGCGTGTGGGGTCGCTTTAGGATCGCGAATAATTCCCCCTTTGTCATCCTGAAACAGACGGAAGATATTATCTCCATAGAAGTCTATGCTCATATGTCTGTTGTCCGAATATACTAACTCCACCGTAGTCGGGTTAATCATGCGAACTGCAACAACTTCTGAGCTTTTCTCCTGGTCTGTCTTTACTATTGCTTCTCTTTCCGCAGCAACAGCCTGCGAAGGCATAGCCGTAACAGCAGAAAAGAGAAGCAAAGCTGGAAATACAACTTTGCTCCTCTTCATAAATTTATTAATTTAATATCTGGTATTATTTGCTTTCATTCCACTCTTTAGCACCACGTTCTTTCAATGCTGCAGTAAACGCTTCAGCTTTTTGAGCTGCGATTGCTTCTTCTTCCGGAGTTGCAAAAGCATGTTTGTATCCTTTTACTTTATTCCAGTCTCCACGAGTAAAGTCAGGGAATGCTACCGCTGCACAGTTGTTGTCCATTGACAATTCACCAAGTTCAGCAAGACAACACCACTCTGCAAGGTCATATACGTCCATATCCAATGGAAGACCATTTTGAAGACAGTATACCAAACGAGCATCCATAATGAAGTCCATACCACCGTGACCACCTACTTTTTTCGCCATCTCACCATATTTCACAAGGATAGGGTGTTGGTATTTAGCTACCAATGCATCCATATCTGGTTTTGACAAGAAGCTATGTGAATCCAGGTTATCAACTACTGGTTTAACACCTGACGCAGTCATTTGAGATGCATCCAAAGCATAACCTTCAGTTGGGTATTTGTTTGCGAAACCTTTTGTACCTGTCAATTGATATAGACGGTTGTAAGGTTGCGGAGTCATTACGTTGTGTTGAATTTCGATTACTTTACCGTTTTCAGTACGGATCATTGTAGTTGTGTGGTCTCCGTTACGGAAGTTCTCACATGTTTCACCTGTACGTTCTTCTACTAAAGCTTTACCTACTACTGATTTAGTATCCATAGCCACCAAAGTTTTCAAACGGTCACCACGGTGGATATCCAACGCCTGAGCAACAGGACCAAGACCGTGAGTAGCGTAAACATCACCTCTGTGAAGCATGTTAAACTCAAGTCTCCATCCTAATTTATCTGTGCTATCTTTTTTCCAGTAGTGATCCCAGAATGGTTCAAGATTGTGGATATAAGCTCCTTGTGCACGAATAACTTCACCGAACACTCCTTGTTGAGCCATGTTCAAAGTATTCATTTCATACCAGTCATAGCAACAGTTTTCAAGAATAAAACAGTGTTTGCGTGTTTTTTCACTTAGATCTACCAATGACCAACACTCTTTCATGTTCATTGCAGAAGGAACTTCGATAGCTACGTGTTTTCCGTTTTGCATAGCCATTTCAGCTACCGGGAAGTGGTGTAACCAGTCTGTTGCGATATAAACTAAGTCGATATCGTCTCTTTTACATAACTCTTCATATCCTTTTTCACCAGAATACAAAGCAGCTTTTGGCATAGATGCATTTTTCAGAATACTCTGACATCTTTCAGCAGCCTCTAATTTGTAATCACAAAGAGCTACAATTTCAACACCAGGAATGTAAGTAAAACGCTTCACAGCTCCCGGACCACGCATACCAAGACCCACAAAAGCAACGCGAACACTTTCCATTTTTGGAGCTGTAAGTCCGAGTACACTTTCTTGTCCTGCAGCACGTGCTGGCTCTTCTACTACAATTGTTCCTTGATTCCATGACCACTTCGTTCCTTTGTCAGAAACGTTCTGTGTTTGTTTCTCTGAGCATGATGCAAACAGAAGGCATTGCAACATAATTGCTAAAAAGCAGAGTTTTTTCATTGTTGAATTTTCTTTAATTGTGTTGTTAATGTGTTAGTATGTTTGTTTAAAGTATGACTAATAAAGGATCTGATTAAAGCTTCTCGTCTCTATTTTCCACTAAGTATCATGAATGTCTATAAAAGAACTATACTGATTCGTTCCATTGTTCTGTTTCTCATAGTAAAATCCCATTTACCAGGATCTATATTCACAAAAACAGAAAGATGAATCGCATAACCCTTTCCAATAGAGGAGAATATATTTACTTCTTAAAAAAGCCAAAGATACACCTTTATTTCAAAAAACCACAACATCAA
>JBOFXU010000345.1:0-2686 GCA_051654305.1 Bacteroidales bacterium
AGCGCTGTGAAATAGAGTGTTTCTCCATCCTTAGATAGTTCTATGCCATCACTGTTTACTTTATTGGTCCATCTTCCGGTTGATAGGAAGTCGATGTGATTTAAGTTTGCCAAAAGTTTAGGACTGCTTTGATCTAACGCTCTGAATGATTTGCCACTTTTGAGGTCTAAAACAACGATTCCTCCCAGTTGTGAATCGGTGATGTATGCAACTTCTCGTTTTGTATCGACTCTTAAATCATTTAAATAGCTTTCTGAGGGTGCTACGGATTGGGGGAAGCTATATTCTCGTACGATCTTATTGCTTTGTAAGTCTACCTGAAATAGTTTTGCTCCACTCTTTACAACTCCTTTAAACTGTGGATTTGCGGGATCTAAAATCCACAATCTGTTCAGATCATCTATCACTACGCTTTGCACACAAACAAAACGATTGTTCTCTTTGTCTGAGGGATAGGCGACTTCCTTTCCGTTGATGATCTCTGCTACTTTAAACGGACTTTGAATGTCCCAGGTTGGGTAGTTTACAAAGATCCGGTTTGTGTTTGATACAGCTATTCCGGTCCATTGATAGTTTGACTCTGCGATGACTTCTGCTGTAAACTTTTCTTGTGCAAGGGCACTGTAGCTGATCACTAATGCCAGCATTGTTAAAATAATATTCTTCATCGTTGTTTTTTTATTTGTAAAGTTATATATGCGCTGTTGTTTATACAAGTACATACCATAATGTTATATAGTAACCAAATAGGGTAAATTTATAATTATAAATCTATTAATAATTCAATTATTTTTCCCTCAACTGCTTTTTTGTATGCCTGTGGAAGGGGTAGTATTTCAATGCCTCGAAAGAATGGCTACGCGGTTTCCTTCGGAATCGAGAAAGAGCCCCATATGTCCTGCCTGGGGATTTATAAATGTTTTGGGCATAAGCAGTTTTCCTCCTGCTGGTTCTACCCGGGAGAGTTCAACGGCGAGATCTTCGGAGGGGGAATAAAAATAGATCAGAACGCCTTCTTTGGAGGGTTTTGCGAAGGGTGAACGGGTGAGTGATCCCATGATGCCGGACTTATTTTCGCGAAATGGAAAGAATACCATCTCGGTATCTTCACAATGTGACTGTATGCGTGGACCAAAGGTGTAGCCGAATACCGTTTGGTAAAATTGCATGGCTCTTGCCATATCTATGACGGGCAACTCGAACCAGCAAACTGGATTATACTTCGTTTCCATATGTTTTTTTGTTATTGATTGTAGAGTCTTGGAGATATTAACTTTAAGAGGGTGATATTTGTTCAACAATACGGAACTTTTGGTTGTTTTATTTCTGCTTATTCGTCTATGTATGATCGGGCAGGTACTTTTGTAATCAAAAAAAAAATCCATATGAAACGTTCATTATTTGATCAGACTAATCTTTCATCTATCGAGATGAAAAACAGATTTTTTCGTGGTGCTCTTTGGGAAGACCTTGCAGATAAGAAAGGGAATCTTACTCCTGAGCTGATTGCTATCTATGAGGAGCTGGCAAGAGGGGGTGCATCGGCGATTATTACGGGATATGCGTTTGTTGTGCCTGAGGAGCAGCCTAATCCGGGTATGCTGGGGATTTATGATGATTCGCTGATCCCGGGGTACAGGGCTTTTACGGATCGGATTCATGCTTTGGGGGCGAAAATCCTTATGCAGATTTGCTATGGTGGTTCGATGACTACGTTTAATGTCGGAAAACGGACAATCTGGGGTCCTTCGGCTCATATTAATGAGGCTACGGGTACTCCGGCGAAGGAGATTTCGAAGGAGGAGATCGCTTATCTTGTTCGTAGTTTCGGGGAGGCTGCCCGCCGGGTGAAAGAGTCAGGTTTTGACGGGGTTGAGATTCATGCGGGGCATGGTTATTTGTTTAGCCAGTTTATTTCGCCTTTGTTCAACCAGAGAAAGGATGAGTATGGGGGGGCGATTCATAATCGTGCGCGTATTATCTATGAGGCTTACGAGGCGATGCGTAAGGCGGTTGGTCCGGATTTCCCGATTCTGATCAAGCTGAACTCTGCGGATTTCCAGGAGGGTGGACTGACTGAAGATGATAGCTTTGAGGTGGCGAAACATCTGGCTGAACTTGGGATTGATGCGATTGAGGTGACCGGAGGCAATGAGTCGTTGAAGGAAGTGGGCAAAAACAATATGGGGGCTGCTCGCCGGAAAGTTGATAAGGCGATTGAGAATCAGTCGTACTTCCGGAATCATGCGGCGAGACTTGCCAGAGAGTTGTCTGTTCCGATTATTCTGATTGGCGGTAACCGTGGTTTTGACCGGATGGAGGAGCTGTTGAATACGACGAGGATCTCTTATTTTTCGATGTCGCGTCCTCTTACTGCGGAGCCTGATCTGATTAATATCTGGGCTTCGGGAAATCACAAGAAGCCGAAGTGTATTTCGTGTAATAAGTGTTATTCGACACCGGGTAAACGCTGTATCTTAAATATTAAAGGGAAATAAGAACCGGTAACGGGGTGCCCTTGATCGGAAAAAAAGCCAGAGGTATTGTAGAGGGCACTGAAAAACCCTCTATCTTGAATAAGCAAATAAAAAGGTGTAAAAAAGGAATGTATTGTGTTTCTTTTTTGCACCTTTTTTCGTATCTTAGAGGTGATAAAAAAAGGATATATTTATGTTATCTCAGCAAC
>JBOFXU010000346.1:0-4864 GCA_051654305.1 Bacteroidales bacterium
GACCGAGCAGCTACCGTAATGGCATAAAAAAAACTGTCTGCAGCAGGAATATTCCCGTGCAGACAGCTCTGTTATAACTTACTCAAAAAAATACTGTTGATACGAATTATAGTGCTCTTGAACCATTTCCGATATTTACCGGATAGATTTTACACTCTTTACCATATTTAGAGTGGAAACGCTCTTTTACAGTAGCGATAAATGGTTCGTAGTGTTCGTCTTTTACAAGGTTGATTGTACAACCACCGAAACCACCACCCATTACGCGTGATCCTGTTACGTTACACTCTTTTGCTACATCGTTCAAGAAATCAAGCTCTTCGCAGCTTACTTCATACAATTTGCTCATTCCGTGGTGAGTCTCGTACATTTTCTGACCTACAGTTTCGTAATCGTCTTTTTCCAATGCATCGCAAGCATCCAATAGACGTTTTACTTCACCGATCACATACTCAGCGCGCATGTAATCTTCTGCTGTAATCTCTGTTTTTACTTCTGCAAGCATTTCCATAGTTGCATCGCGTAGGAAGTGTACTTCCGGATGTCTTTTTGCAATAGCAGCTACTGCTCTCTCGCATGACTCACGACGTTTGTTGTATGCTGACGAAGCCAACTCGTGTTTTACCACTGAGTCTACCAACACAAGTTTGTATCCTTGTGGGTTAAACGGAACATATTTGTACTCAAGTGAACGACAGTCCAGACGAATCAAATGCCCTTCGCTTCCGAATACAGAAGCAAACTGGTCCATGATACCACATTTCACACCTACATAGTTGTGCTCTGTTGCCTGACCGATTTTTGCCAGTTCGAACTTGTCAATATTTAAGCTAAACAATTTGTTTAGTGCATATGCATATGTACTTTCTAACGCAGCTGATGAAGACATACCTGCTCCCAATGGCACATTACCCGAGAATACAGTATCAAATCCACCTACTTTACCGCCACGTTTCGTGATCTCGCGCACTACACCAAAGATGTATTTCGCCCAACCTTCTGTCGGAGCATCTGCTTCCTCAAGACCAAATTCAGCGTACTCGTTCAAATCCAATGCGAATGCACGAATTTTATCTGTACCGTTTGGTTTGATTTCTGCTAACATCCCTTTATCTACCGCTCCCGGTAGTACAAATCCCCCATTATAATCGGTGTGTTCTCCAATTAAATTGATTCTCCCTGGTGAAAAAAATAGTTCTCCTTCAGTGGTAAAAAGTTCATTAAACTTTGATCTTAAAGCTGTTTTGTCCATATCCTGATTCTGATATTTAATATATATTTTAATAAAGGTCCCGCAATATAGCTATTTTACTATAAACAGAAATGAAAATCTTAAAAAAATATCACTGTTTTCCTAAATTTTATCTAAACAGGGCAAAAAAAAGCCTTCGGAGAGTTTTCACTCCCCGAAGGCTTATATCAAAAAGCGTTATTCGCTTTTCTTATTTTTCAAAACGTGATTTACGTTTTGTCAGTCTTTCTGTTGATTTTTCAGAACGGTCATTGCGATCTCTGCGATCACCACGACGTTCGCCACGGTCAGAACGTTCTCCGCCACGACGTGCCCCGAATCCGCCACGGTCTCCACCGCCACGACGAGCACCAAATCCACCGCGATCTCCGCCTCCGCTACGACGACGATCTCCGCCTCCGCTGCGTCCGCCGTTGTCACGACGTTCCTGTGCTACTTCACAGAATACTCTGCGACCTTCGTTCTCAACATTGTTGTTCAATGCATCAAGCACCTGTTTCACATCCTTATCTTCTACTTCGAAGTAAGAGAAGTTTTTCAACAAGTCGATTTTACCGATTTCAGCACGGAATCCAAGATTTTTGTTCAGGAATTCGATCAACGTGTTCGGATACATACCGTCCATCTTACCTAAATTGATAAAGATACGTGTAAATCCTTTTGTTGACGAACGAGATGTTCTCTCTTCGCGTGTTTGTTTCTCGTTTACAATCTCAAGATCCTCAGCATCACGGTAGTAGTTGATCAAACGGTTGAATTCCAATGAAACGGCACGTTTCAATAGATCTTCCTTAGACAACCACTCCAGCTTACGATAGATCGTTGGAAGGTGAGTTGCGATCTCTTCTTCGTTAACTTCTACTTTCTCAAGTTTGTCTACGAAGTTCATCAATTGTTTCTCGCAAATCTGAGCACCTGTTGGCACTTCACCTTTTTCAAAACGTTTTGAGATAATACGTTCGATTTCACGAAGTTTACCTTTTTCTTTCACGTGCATGATCGCAATAGAAGTACCCGTTTTTCCCGCACGACCTGTACGACCGCTTCGGTGATTATACGTTTCTACATCATCAGGCAAACCGTAGTTGATTACGTGTGTAAGGCTGTCTACGTCAAGTCCACGTGCTGCCACATCCGTTGCAACAAGGATCTGAAGAGTACGAAGACGGAATTTCTGCATTACGTAGTCACGTTGTGCCTGCGACAACTCTCCGTGAAGAGAATCCGCGTTATATCCGTCCTTGATTAACCAGTCTGCAACCTCCTGTGTTTCCTTACGGGTACGACAGAATACGATTGCATAGATATTTGGATTACTATCTGCGATACGCTTCAAAGCAAGATACTTGTCACGCGCATGTACAAGATAGTTAACGTGTTTAACGTTGTTTGAGCTTTCGTTTTTATTTCCGATTGTAATCTCTTTCGGATTGGTCATATAGTTTTTCGCTATACGAGCAATTTCTTTCGGCATAGTCGCCGAGAAAAGTAGTGTATTTCTTCCTTCTGGAACCTGAGCCAGAATATCATTGATACTGTCTAAGAATCCCATGTTAAGCATCTCATCCGCTTCGTCCATGATGACGAATTTCACACCACCAAGCTTGATCGTGTTACGATTGATCAAATCTAATAGACGGCCCGGAGTCGCTACGACAACATGTACTCCACTTCTAAGGCTTCTGATTTGACTGTCAATGCTCGACCCTCCATATACGGGCAGAACTTTTAGTTTCTCAATATATTTTGAATAATCCTGAAGATCGCTCGCAATCTGCAAACATAGCTCACGCGTCGGAGCCAAGATCAAAGCTTGCGGAGCTTTGTTAGATACATCTATTTTCTGAATAATCGGCAATCCAAATGCAGCTGTTTTTCCTGTTCCGGTTTGAGCTAATGCTACAATGTCCGAGTCTTCCGCCAATAAGTAGGGTATTACCTCCTCTTGTACCGGCATTGGAGATTCGTAACCCAGTTCAGTAATTGCATCCAATATTTCACTGCAGATGCCTAATTCTTTAAATGTTTTCATTCTTTACTTTTTAATCCGCTACAAATGTAACGCTTTGAATCGGACTTTCCTTCCTAATTTTGTATAATAGAATCCGCAAATGATTGATTTTTCATTTATTTCTAATAAATTAATCATTTGCGGATTTATTATTTGTTTATTCACATTTAACCAAAAATAGGGCGAATCCAGCCTCCGATGGGCCTATTCGCGGGTACTGTTTGCCCGGTAATACAGCGTCGAGCAATTCTCCGGTCGGAAAATCTTTCCAGCCACCTCCCGAATCTTTTCCGGAGTAAGTGCCAGATATTTACTCACCTCGCGGTCTACCTCCTCTGCTTCCGAGAAAAGCTCGTAGTACGCAATATTGAAAGCACGGCTCGCATAGTTGATATTCGAGAACAAATCTCCCGACTCAAACTTATTCACCACCTTCTGCAACTCATACTCCGACACACACTCGCGGGTGAGTGTTTCCAACTCCTCGCTCAGAATGCGGTCTGCTTCCTCCAGCGACAATCCCGGCACAGGTTTCCCCGTCACAAAGAACAACCCGTCCTCTATATCTCCCGTAATATAAGCATTCGCTTCTATAAACAGTTGCTTCTCCATCACCAGGCGGTTAAACAATCGGGCCGAACGACCGTTAGCCAGAATATCCGACAACACATCGCATGCCTGATAATCTTCAGCTGTACGCGCGCACATGTGATAAGCCTTCAGAATGGTCGATTGCGGCACATCCCGATAAACTTCCTCAAACCGCGCTTCAGTCTGCTCCGGTTCCGCCGGCAATGCCCGTTTCGTCACCTCGCGTCGCTCTATCCCTGCAAACCATTTATCCGTCAGACGGATCGCCTCCTCAAACGTAATGTGTCCCACCACGCTCAGGATAGCATTGTTCGGCGCATAATGTTTGTAGAAAAACTGCTGCACCTCTTCCAGCGTAGCCTCTTCGATATGATCCGGAGTCTTCCCGATCGTTGCCCACTGGTACGGATGCACCTTGTACGCCATCGGACGAATCAGCAGTGGCATATCCCCGTAAGGCTGATTCAGCACACGCTGCTTAAACTCCTCAATCACAACACTCTTCTGCACATCCAGACTCTGTTGCGAGAAAGCCAGTCCGAGCATACGGTCCGACTCCAGCCAAAAAGCCGTTTCCACATTACTTTTCGGGGTAATGCAGTAATAATTCGTACAATCATTACTTGTCCAGGCGTTATTCTCCCCACCCGCATCCTGCAAAGGACGATCATAGTCAGGGATATTCACGCTTCCACCAAACATCAGATGCTCAAAAAGATGAGCAAATCCGGTACGTTCCGGATGCTCATCTTTCGAACCGACATTATATAATACGTTCACGGCAACCATCTGCGTCGAAGTATCCTCTTCGTGCAGAAGGGTCAGACCGTTCGCTAAAGTATGTCTGTTTATCATGGAGGATTTATTCTACGATTTTCATTTTGTATTTTACCGGAGTCGTCGGACGATCGCCACGGTCAGTCTCCACCTTCTCGATTTTACCAACCACGTCAAGACCTTCGATCACTTCACCAAAAACCGTATACTGACCATCCAGGTGAGGAGTTCCC
>JBOFXU010000347.1:0-5005 GCA_051654305.1 Bacteroidales bacterium
AAAATGAAGGGATATGATACTTCTAAAAATAAACAGCGTATTGCTGAATTAAAATTACTTCATGCCAGAGGATTCGATGGAATCTACCAGAATGATGCTGCTGCAATCAAGAACGCAACTACTGCGCTTGGACTGAAAAAGGCAATTCTTGTGGACAATCCTTTGCTGGATATCGATCAACTGATTGTTGGTCGCTACAAAATGGGAGAATCTGCCCGTTTCAGCAACCCTCCGGCGATGGGTACTCCTCCGAATAACTGGTCCAATCAGACTTCGGCGGCTAAAAGTGGTTTCGATGCAGAAATTTCACTTTTGACGAATCTGCGCGGAGCAATCAATCAACAAACGATTTTTAAACCATCCATCTCTTCTTCCGTTCCTGATTTGAAACTTCACTGGGATGCGGATCGTATTCTCTTCTCAATGCCAGCCGAAAAGGATGAGCACTGGCAAGTATTTGAAGTAGGTGTTGATGGTCGTAACTTGAAGCAACTAACCAACGGAATGCCGGAGCATCTTGATTTCTTCGATGCTACTTATCTGCCGGATGGCAAGATTATGGCTGCTGCAAATATGGGTGTGCATGGTGTACCTTGTGTGAGCGGATACGATGAGGTGGGTAACTTCTGTATTATCGATCCGAAAAACAACAATACACGTCGTATTACCTTCGATCAGGATGCAAACTGGGGTCCGGTGGTGATGAATAACGGTCGTGTGATGTACGTAAGATGGGAGTACACAGACTTAACGCACTACTTCTCGCGTATCGTGATGCACATGAATCCTGACGGGACAGAGCAACGTTCTCTGTATGGTAGCGGATCAGTGTTTCCGACTTCTATTTATGATGTTCAGCCTATTCCGGATCACCCGACTCAATTTATCGGGATCATCTCCGGTCACCACGGAACTCAGCGTTCAGGTCGTCTGATTCTTTTTGATCCGGCCATCAGCCGTAAAGAAGAAAAAGGGATGGTACAGGAGTTGCCGTTCAGCAAACGTCCGATCGTACCTATCGTTAAAGACGAGATGGTGGACGGGGTTTGGCCTCAGTTCCTGAAACCTCAGCCATTGAACAAAGATTACTATATCGTTACAGCTAAGTTGGCTCCGAATACACTTTGGGGAATTTACCTGGTAGATAAATTCGATAACCTGACTCTTATTCATGAGCAGGAAGGTGAAGGATTGGTATATGGTATTCCGGTAATCAAAAGAGAAACTCCTCCGGTGATTCCTGATAAAACTAATCTGAACACCAAAGAGTCAAGTGTGTTTATCCAGGATATCTACGAAGGGGAAGGCTTACAGGGTGTGCCACGCGGTACAGTGAAAGAACTTCGCGTATTTGCCTATGAGTATGCTTACCTGAAAACTCAGTCTGATCACAACGCTCAGGGAATCCAGAGTGGTTGGGATATCAAACGCCTTTTGGGTACAGTTCCGGTAGAAGAGGATGGTTCGGTGATGTTTAAAGTTCCTGCAAACACACCAATTTCACTTCAGCCGCTTGACTCTGAAGGTCGTGCGATCCAGTGGATGAGAAGCTGGTTGACAGGTCAGCCAGGTGAGACTGTTTCTTGCGTTGGTTGTCACGAAGATCAGAATCAGATTCCGATTCCAAAACGTGTGATAGCTTCTAAGAAAGCTCCTCAGACCCTAAAAACTCCTGAAGGAGGGGTAAGATCTTTCACTTTCGATCATGAAATGCAACCGATCTTAGATAAGAACTGTGTCTCTTGTCACAACGGACAAAGCGAGATTGCAGACTTTACAGGCGGTCGTAAAGATGAGCGCGGATACGGGTTGAGTTACCTGAAAGTTCATCCATACATCCATCGTCAGGGACCAGAAGCGGGTATGAAAGTGCTTTATCCGTACGAGTATCACGCCAATGTGTCGCCGTTAGTGAAACTATTGAAAGATGGTCACTACGATGTGAAACTGACAGATAAAGAGTGGAAAACTCTTTACAACTGGATTGATTTCAATGCACCGGATAAAGGTACGTTCCTGGCAGAGCAACTTCCTCATGAAGGAGATCAGATCCAAAGACGTATAGCCCTGAACAACAAATATTCTGTGGGTATCTCTGTGGATTGGAAAAAAGAGCTTGAAGAGTATGCAAATTATTTAGCTGCTCAGCCAAAAGCCGAACCAATCAAGCCGGATTACAAAGAGCCTAAGTTCAAAGAAATTGCTCAGAAAGGCTTCCCATTTGATGGAGCTGCTTATTTGAAAGAGCATACTGATGGCTTGCAACGCAAAGAAGTAGAAATTGCTCCGGGAGTAAAAATCACATTTGTGAAAGTTCCTGCCGGTAAATTCGTGATGGGTAAAAATCAGAAAAACAGAACTTACGCTCCGGCACACAAAGCAGAAGTGAAGAAAAGTTTCTGGATGTCTGAGAAAGAGATTACCAACGGAGAGTTTAATGCTTACTTCCCTGAGCATAGCAGTCGTTTCGTCGATCAGCAATGGAAAGATCACGTGACCGAAGGCTATATTGCTCACCGTCCGGAACAACCGGTAATTCGTGTGAGTCACAACGAAGCGGCTGAATTCTGTACTAAAGCGGGTCAGTATGCCGGACTTAACATTACTTTGCCTTCTGAGGTACAGTGGGAGTGGGCTTGCCGTGCGGGTAGCGATCAGGATTTCTGGTACGGAAGTCTGAATACAGATTTCGGTAAATTTGAGAATCTTTCAGATGCTCAGATGAATAAAATGGCTGTAACCGGGGTTAATCCTCAGCCGATAGGCCCAGCGGATTACTGGTACAAATACTATACTTACCATCCAAAGATGGAGAGTGTGAACGATGGTAACATGATTATGGCTCATCCGGGATCTTATCAGGCAAATCCTTTCGGATTGTACGATATGCACGGAAATGTGGCTGAGTGGACTCGTTCTGACTATGTTTCTTACCCTTACAACGAAAAACAGCAAGGAAAAGCTGATCTTAAAGTAGTTAGAGGTGGATCGTGGAAAGATCATCCAAAAGAAGCGACAGCTGCATCACGTAAAGGATACTATTCTTATCAGAAAGTTCATAATGTCGGATTCCGAATGATTATAGAAGATTGATAACTTTGTAATCGGAAGAGCAAGTTTTTGCTCTTCCGATTATTTTTAACCGAAACCACAAACAAAGAATACAATGAGTCTTATCAAACGAATCCTTTATTCGCACACCACTACTAATATCTATCTTCTGATATTAGCTGTACTTTTTGGAGCGGCTACGTTTATCGAAAAGTTCTACTCCACACAGACAGCCAAAACGGTTATCTACAATAACCCCATAGTCTATGTGCTGTTGTTTTTCGGGCTGATTCATTTTTCGGCAATAGCCATCAAAGGCAATTTTATCCGTACCAAACGCATGGGGATGTTCTTGTTTCATGCATCCTTCTTATTTATCCTTCTTGGTGCCTTCATTACCAATATCTTTGGGTTCGAAGGCTATATGCACATCCGCGAGGGTCTCTCGAGCAATCAGATGATCATCACGGCTGAAAACAATCTTGTCAAACAAACCCCTTTTGAGGTACTGCTCAAAGAGTTTAAAATTCAGCGATACCCCGGTTCCAAACGGGCTTCGTCCTATGAGAGTATTCTCCAAATCAGTCACAGCGGTATACAGACTACCGAAACTATTTCTGTCAATAAGGTCGTCCATATCGATGGATACCGCCTCTATCAATCCTCTTTTGATCAGGATGAGAAAGGCACTGTTTTACTTGTCAATTATGATCCCGTAGGTATGATCGTTTCCTATCTGGGCTACATCATATTATTCCTCAGTATCCTGTGGATTCTCTTTTCGTCCCATTCACTTCTGGGGCGCTTACGCAAAGAGTTGTCCCAGATGCCCAAGACCATCGCCTTACTTCTGTTGTTCGGTGTGAGTGGAAGTGCCTTCGCTTTCGATCTGGATCAGAAATACATGATCCCGCAGGAGCATGCCGCACTGTTTGGTAAACTATCCATTCAGTCGAACTCCGGACGTATCGAGCCTTTCAATACCTACTCCTCGAAGATCTACCGCAAGATTACCGGCGAAACAAAAAATTCTGCCCGTATCTCAGACTCCTTCGTGTTGAGTTTGATTCTCTATCCGGACTACTGGAATGATCAGCCGGTCATTCAGGTGAAGAGTAACGAAATAAACACCCTGCTCAATCAGAGTGGAAACTATGTCTCTTTCAATGCACTTTTTGATCAGGATGGCAACTACATCCTCGATTCCTATGTGAAAGAGATCACCCATAAATCCGCCAAGGAGCTGAATGGACTTGAAAAAGCCATCCTAAAGCTCGACGAAAAAGCCAATATCATCTTCGGGTTGCAGACCGGTAACTTTACGCCGCTCTTTCCTCAACCGGGGAATAAAGAGAATAAGTGGTTTTCTCCGGACGATGACCTCTCGGGGTTCACCGGAAAAGATTCCCTGTTTGTCTCGAAAATATTTATGTGGTATCTCGAGGCTGCCGATAAGGGAATACGCGAGAAAGACTGGGCCGAAGCGGATAAGATTGTTTCCATGATCTCTACCTTCCAGCAGGCAAAAAGTCCGGATCTCGTACTTGATCCTCAGAAAGTAGACCTGGAGATTCTCTACAATAAACTCGATATCTTCAATCGTGCTGCGATTGCCTATCTGGCACTCTCTACACTTTTGCTGCTCACGATCTTTATTTCAATCGTCTACGGTCGTTCCTCGCTCAAACCGCTCATTCGCGTGCTGGTGACATTGCTTATAGGGGTCTTTGCCCTGCATGCCACAGCGATCGGTGTACGTTGGTACATCTCCGGACAAGCTCCGTGGTCCAACAGTTATGAATCTCTGGTTTATGCCGCCTGGTGTGTTGTCCTTGCCGGAATAGTTCTCTCGCGCAGATCCCTGCTGATCCTTGCCCTGTCATCGTTCTTCACCGGATTTATTCTGTTGGTTTGCCGTATCAGTGCGATGGACCCTGAGATCACACCTCTTGTA
>JBOFXU010000348.1:0-1481 GCA_051654305.1 Bacteroidales bacterium
CTTTACCTACGTCACCTACCACACGTTCGTGGTCAGCATCGTATCCGCGGTGAGTTGCAAGGTCAAAAGCTACTGACAGACCTTTTTGTCCGGCAGCAAGATTACGACGGTAAAAAGCATTTGATTCCTCTGCTGTAGAGAAACCAGCATACTGACGGATGGTCCATGGTCTCATGGCATACATTCCGGTATAAGGACCACGAAGGAACGGAGCCACACCTGCCACATAGTTCAGGTGCTCCATATTTTCCAAATCCTCTTTTGTATAAACACTCTTCACCGCAATTTGCTCCGGTGTCAGCCAATTTGCCTCAATGCCATTGGCTTTTGCCCATTCAGCACCGTTATTATCGGCACATCCGGCAGTTTTTATATCGATATTTTTAAAATTCGGTCTCATTGTGAATTGATAATTTCAACGCATGGTGCGTTGGTTTGATTATGAATTGGATAAGTGATGCAAAATAGATGCTGTTGGGGGAAAAGAAAATAATCCCGTACAACGTCTTAGTTGATTCCTACTTTTGCATTATAACCTTTCAACGTTTCCAGTACGTTAGAACGAACATTGATAAACTCTGTGATTCCCTGAGCTTTTAGTTCATCTGCACAAGCCGGAGCACCAGCTACGACAAGAAGAGCGCGATCAGCGATCGCTGCTTTTGCTGCAGGAGCGAATGTTTCGTACTCTTCGTCGCTTGAACAAAGAACGATGAAGTCAGCGCCAGCTTTCAATGCAGCTTCCACTCCACTTTCTACGGTTTCGAATCCTAAGTTATCAATTACCTCATAACCTGCACATGCAAAGAAATTACAAGAGAACTGAGCACGAGCGAGGCGCATTGCCAGACTTCCGATGGTAAGCATAAATGCTTTCGGACGTTTCGCTGCTTTATCGGTAGCCAGACGTAGTGCTTCGTAATCACTTGATCCACGCGAGAAGTCAAGTGTAACCAGTTCTTTGGCTGCACCACATGCACATCCTGCATCTGATTTAGTCGCCTGGATCTGAATTTTATCTGAAGCTTTCTCGTTGAAGTTAGGGTATTGGTTTGTACCCAAAAGGATTTCACGACGTTTTGCGATAGCATCACGACGAGCAGCTCCTGCTTTGTTTACGTCATTCTGAACTTCGTTAGCAGTAACCGCAGCTTTGAATCCGCCTTTTTCTTCTACGGCAAGGAATAGATTCCATGCTTGCTCTGCAATTGAGTTTGTCAGATTCTCGATATAGTAAGAACCGGCAGCCGGGTCAACTACTTTGTCGAAATGAGATTCCTCTTTCAAAAGCAATTGCTGATTGCGTGCGATTCTGTCTGAGAAATCATCCGATGCTTTGTAAGCTACGTCGAACGGAGAAACTGTCAGTGAATCAACTCCTGCCAAAGCAGCTGACATTGCTTCTGTTTGCGTACGCAACATATTCACGTAAGCATCGTAAACCGTCAGATTCCAGGTAGAAGTTTCTGCGTGGATTCTCA
>JBOFXU010000349.1:0-1592 GCA_051654305.1 Bacteroidales bacterium
GGCCCGCGGGCTGTTTCAGCCAAACGACGAGTAACACCACTCTCTTTGATCAGATTTCCGAAGAAAAGCATCCCCAGCAATGGAAGACCCGAAGGAACAAGGAATGTTGTAAGCAACAGACCTGCGATCGGGAAGATCACTTTTTCGGTTTGAGAAACCACCCGAGGAGGTTTCATACGGATCAGTCTCTCTTTTTGGGTAGTAAGCAGTTTCATAATTGGCGGCTGGATCACAGGAACCAAAGCCATGTATGAATAAGCCGAGATGGCAATTGCCCCCATAAGGTTCGGAGCCAGCTTGGAGGACAGGAAGATCGCTGTTGGACCGTCAGCCCCGCCAATGATACCAATTGCACCTGCCTGATTCGGTTCGAACCCGATTGCAAGGGCAATGATGTAAGCTCCAAAGATACCAAACTGAGCCGCAGCTCCGACAAGCATCAGCTTCGGATTTGAAATCAGTGCCGAAAAGTCTGTCATCGCACCGATTCCCAGGAAGATCAAAGGTGGATACCACCCTTGCTGAACACCTTGATAAAGGATATTCAAAACCGAACCCTCTTCGTAAATACCTACCTGAAGACCTGCATCTTTAAAAGGAATATTACCAATTAACATACCAAATCCGATCGGTATCAGAAGCATAGGCTCCCACTCTTTTGTAATCGCAAGGGTGATAAATATCAACCCTATTATAATCATGATTCCATTGCCAAACTCAAAGTTGGCAAACCCTGTATAGGTAAGAAACTCTGATAAGTTCTCCCCCAGGAAAGTAAAGAAATTTCCGCCCATAGGATTAACCGATAATTATGATATCTGCCCCCTCAAGAACAGAATCTCCTTTGTTCACTTTCACTTCTTTCACCTGTCCTGCTTTGTCGGCGTTGATGTTGTTTTCCATCTTCATCGCTTCCAACACAGCAATCTTCTGTCCTACTTTTACAGTGTCTCCTACTTTGACATTAACGTCAAGGATAACCCCCGGAAGTGGAGATTTGACTGCACCCGGAGTAGATGATGCGGCTTGTCGTTTGACAACCGGTTCACCAGCCGGAGTAGTCGGAGCAGCAGCCGGACGTGAAATTGGCTTTAGTTTCTTTACCGTTCTTTCCATTTCTACCGTGTAGGGAGTCCCGTTCACTTCTAATTGAGCGATGTTGTCCTCTACATTTTCGATAGCGACTTTATATTCATTACCATTGATGATAAACTTAAACTCTTTCATCTGTACTTTATTTTTTAAGGTTTCAGATGGAAACTCCTCCATTGTTGACATATGCCCAATCGTTCAGGAGTTTACACTTTCTTAATTGATTGGATAGTTATCTTTTTTTCGGAAGTTCTTTTAATCCGTAGATTTTAGAACTCCATGGAGAGTAGTTTCGAGTTACTCTGTTGATGGTCAATACTGTGTTTTCAAGGTCGTGAGCTTCGTTGTTGAATTCGTGTAAAGCCATTGCAATAGCTGCAAATACTTCTCCGGATTCTGTTCCGATATCTTCTTTCACGACAGCTCCCTGAGCAGACATCGCTTTGCGTTTGCTGATGCGGATGGCTGTTTTACCAATCGATTTGAATACGACGTATAGA
>JBOFXU010000350.1:0-2860 GCA_051654305.1 Bacteroidales bacterium
TAAATCATATTTCATCGAATAGTATTTTTGTCTGTTTCGTTCATTTTCAGCAAAGATAGACAAGATTTCAGAATGAAAAAAGGCATCCCTTTGCAGAGATGCCTTTTAGAATAAAATTATTTCACGATAAGCTTCAACATACGGCTTTCGTTATTTGCAAATATCCGAACTAGGAAAACACCTTTCGAATCAACCTTTATCTGCTGACTTGCAGAATAAGTCACTTTCGTCAAATATAAACGTCCGCTCAAATCAAACACCTGAATAGTTGTATTTTCAGGCAGATTATACAGATAGATCATGCCATTATTGCCATGTCCGTAAATTGTACTTAGCGGATTTGTTTCAATACCGGTACTAATTAGCGTACGTAACTCCGAAAGATTCGTTTTCACAGGAACGTCAGCAATAGTTGTTACCTCATATGCATATTCCGTATCTGCTTCAAGTCCTGAAATTGCAAGAGAGGTTACACGATCCAGATTAACCGGATATCCGGCTACAGGCACATACACATCTGCTGTACCTCCCGTCGTGATCGTCACCTGATCAATATACGTACGTTTACCACTTTTTGAATAGAACTCAATTTGCGACTCTTTTGTACTTTCAGGCAGTTCGATCACATAATCCTTAAGATCAGCTTCGGTAGTAATCAACGCTATCTCTTCACCATCAAGTTTCACTGAAATTGTTGCACCGCTGTCACTGCCATATCGTTTAGCTCTCACAGTCAGTATTCCAGGCTTACTCAAATCTAATTCAGGAGTTGTTATTGATCCGTGACTTTTACTTGAACCTAATTTTGCCATTTTGTCATTGAAATCTGTATAACCTCCGGTAACCCATCCCGCAGGTTTAGCATCCATTTTCTGGTCAAGGATTGTTACATTTGCACTTTCTGAAATCTCTTTTTTGAACAGGTTGAAGATATAACCTTCAGCCAGAGAGTGAGTCGTCCAGTTCGCTGTAAATCCTTCAGAAGAGATATTCGTAGCCGGCAATGTCATGAAGTTGTCTATTGCTCTTCCCACAATCGTTGCCGACACAGGATTGACAACATCCGGATTCGATATCAGAATTGTAACATCAAAGCTACCTGCTGTTTCTGGCATAAATACAACACTGATCGATTTCCCTTCATTCATTTCAGCAGCACTTAACGTGTTTGTGCTTAATGAAAACAAATGAGCATTCGCTCCCGATAAACTGATCGTCGTATTTTGAGTCAGATTTTTACCTTTCAACGGAATCTTCTCTGTTACAGCAGCAGTATAATGTGTCTCAGGAAGAAGAATTGTTGCATTGTTGAATGGCGAAGTGATTGCCGGAGTAGTGGAGTTTATGGTAAATGGAACACCCACCAGATTACCCCATAAGTGTTCTACTAATTCAGGATAATCAATAAATGGATTTCTATTTTCCTGAAGCTTGTACACCTCTGAAGCTCGGTTCAGCTCCTTTTCACTTGGGGGGTCCATACGGCTCCATGTTACCAGTAGCTCCTGTGCCCAGGGTTTAAGCATCGGCCATGTTTCAGAAACATTGAGCATGGTTGTTGCTGTGCCTGTCCAGGTTAAATTTTCGTAGCACGTGAACATATACATGTAAGCACGTGCAAAGTCACCCTTGTATTCGTCAAGAGGTTCGAAGCAAACACCGTTGTAGTCTCCCGGAAAAGTGTTGTTCCCGACCTTAATTGCACCGTTACTATACTGCGCACCGTTATTTATCCCTAAAGGGTAGTTACTGCGTGCCGAGTTAGCTCTTTCGTCAGAAGGATTAAGATGGTAAAGATCCTTATACGCATCGTTATTTGTTCCTCCCCACCAACTTTTTGCTACACTGTGCTCGATATTCATTCCTCCGGGAGCAGCAGCATTTCCCGGAAAGTATCGTTTGATATTAGAGTACATATCCCATACATGTCCTTCGGGGTGTAGATCTGATTTCTCAAATCCAGACCAGGTTCCACCGGCTCCTGATCCATAACTCAGACGTTTGCCAACTTTGATGATCTCATGTAAAGCAGTCTTCAATTCTTTGTCAGATAGTCCTTCGGCCCGGTCATAATAGCTTTCAGGTGCCTGTGTTTGTGCAAGCAATCCCGAAGTTATTAGTAGGGAAAGAAGCAACGCATTTGCCCGAAGATGGAGCCGATTAAAAAATAGTCCTGTTTTCATTGTTTATTAGAAGCATGTTAAATGAACTGAATTTGCAGCTTTTTAGTTGTGATAAAACCGAAATGAAATACAAAAGTAGGTATAAAAATTGGAAAGAGAATAGGCGTAAAAGTTATTGTTTTTTTTAAACAATAACTTGCATTTAGGGTTTATATGCTTAATAGCCTCTCGCAACGCGAGTTGCTGTTAAATAAGTTCTATATTTGTATAGACCTCCGACGTGAAGCGGAGTAACCCTAACTTACTCAAGAAATGGAACATCTTAATCCTATTGTTTATGATTTGGCCATCATAGTGATTCTGGCAGGACTCGTGTCTGTTATTTTTAAGTTACTGAAGCAACCTGTGGTGCTGGGCTACATTACCGTTGGTATTCTGGCAGGTAGTAAACTCGATTTTCTTCCGGTCAGTTCGGCCTTGCAGCAGATACAGGTATGGGCAGATATTGGTATCATCTTCCTTTTGTTTACTCTTGGACTCGAATTCAGTTTTAAGAAGCTCTTTCGGGTAGGGAGTTCTGCCGTCATTGCGGCACTTGTGATTATTGGTGGAATGATGTCTCTGGGAATGGGGCTCGCTTATGCCCTTGGATGGGACACCATGAATGCGATCTTCCTGGGAGGTATGCTCTGTATGTCATCGACTACGATTATCTATAAAGCGTACAAAGATCTGGG
>JBOFXU010000351.1:0-4199 GCA_051654305.1 Bacteroidales bacterium
TGGACGAAATGTCCTGCATGATGGATCTTCCGGTACATAAATTGTCCGCCCTGCTTTTCGAAATGGAGCTCAAAGGGTTGGTTCGGGCCTATCCCGGAGGAGTCTACAAAAGACTGGTATGATTTTTCAATGCATACAATGATAAGGAAAACGACACAAAACGCATATGAATACAACGATCACGATAGAAGATATTGAAAATAACCATCTAATGATTCGGGACAGTGTTATGTCTCAGCATCTCAAGCTGGCGCTTCAGGATCTCTATAATTTTGCACTTGAAACCAAACACTCCGAAGCCCTTCGTGCGGCAGAGGAGATGGATACGACTTATACCTACATGCTTCGGTATATGGCAGAGGAGTATGCCGATGAGGAGCGCGAAAGACACTATCTGCATATTGTTCAGACCATTCTCCAATGGAATGATATTGTCAGTGATTCAGCACTGAGTAGCTCCTCGCGCAACTACTTCTATGTGCGTCGCAGGTATCTGGGGGATAATTTTCACCGGATCACCGGGCTCGATTTTACCGAGTTTTATCGCTATACGATAGATAGTATTACGAATCACCTCAAACAGATCGAAATGCTTGAACTCCAGGAAAACCGGGATTTGGGACAGAATAATGCTCTGATTTCCATCAAGCAGATCTACGAGGAGGAGGTGGCACAGCTTTTCGAAGCGATCTGGACATCCGTGGGTTCCAAAACCGAGAAGGAGTATTATGCACAGCTCTATAGTGAAGGCTTTCTTCCCCAGGAAGGCCGTTCCCTGCTTGTCTCAGCACTAACGCTCTCCTTTCTTTCGTACTACAATGACGAAAAAGCACGTACGATCGTGAAACTTTGTCGGGATACTCATCCGATGGTGCGCGAGCGTGCCCTTGTCGGACTATTGATCTTGCTGCATCAGCATCAGGGCATTCTTCGCTTCTATCCCGTTACCGATAGTGCCATTCGTCTGTTGCTCGAAGAGGAGTCTGTCCGCAAGGAGCTTCAGAATATCATTATGGATTTCTACCAGACCCGCGAAACCGATGCCATCAACCGCAAGATGACCGAAGAAATTCTGCCGGAAATGCTGAAAATGGCCAAATCGTCTACGAACTCCTCTGCGGAGAAAAAGGATGAGCTTGACGAGCACAATCCCGAATGGGACATGATGTCCAAGTCAGGGATTTCCAAGAAACTCGAAGAGCTTTCGGCATTGCAGATGGAAGGGGCGGATGTCTTTTTGTCTACCTTCTCGGGATTAAAAACCTATCCGTTCTTTTTTAGTATAGCCAACTGGTTCTTGCCTTTTTCAAGCAAGCACAGTATTATCGACCGTATTTTTCCGAATGATAAGAATCTGGGCAGTGGAGTTCTCAGCATTATGTTGCGTTCCACTTCATTGTGCAACTCCGATAAGTTCTCCTTCAGTCTGAGCATCGAGCAGATGCCGCCAAGTCAGCGCGATATTCTCGCAGAGCAGTTTTCGGGCGCAAATTCCGAAATCTCACAAGATGAGCTGAAAGAGACACTGATGAAGCACCAGCACGAGCCACAGACCATTGCACGTCACTATATTCAGGACCTCTACCGCTTCTTCACGCTGCACAGTCAGCGTTCAAGTTTCCGTACGGTCTTTGATAAACCTCTGATCTTCTTCAAAAATCCGTATCTGCAGTCGGTCATTCATACCGAAGAGATGATGGGACGTATTGTCGCATATCATTTTAAGAAGAACTTCTATTTTGAAGCCAACACCGTGCTCCACGATTATATCCTTACACGCAAACCGAACGGGGAGATCTACCAGCAGATCGGATATTGCCAGGAGCAGATCGGAAATACCGAAGAAGCCCTCAAGTCCTATCTCAAAGCCGAGTTCTTTACGCCTGACAGTGTCTGGAACATCCGTCGGATTGCCTCTATCTACGAGAAGAGTGATCAGTACGAGCGGGCTGCCGAATATTACCGCAGAGCGCTTGAGATCAAACCCGATAATATCAATCTGACCGCCCATTATGCTCAGTGCTTGTATGAGCTGAAGAGTTATGAAGAGTCACTCAAATATTTCTTCAAGATAGATTACCTCAAAGATGGGGATCCGCGGGCATGGCGCGGTATTTTCTGGAACTCACTTATGCTGGGCAAGTATGAGCAGGCCGAAAAATACCAGTTCAAGATCTTCGGTGAGAAAGATTTTGCACAACCGTACGATCATTTGAATCTGGGACACCTCTACCTGGCGCAGAAGCGACTGAAAGAGGCCATCAAGTCGTATGTGACATTTATGAAGTCCGAAACGTTTGATTTCTCTCAGGAAGATTCCTACGAACACTTTGCCGAGCTTATCGACAACGAGAAAAGTCTGTTGCTTGATATCGGTGTATCGCCCGAGATTATCGATAAATTGAGTGATATTGTATTCACCCTGTATCAGGAGGAGTCCAAAAAATAGCGTTGTATTGTTTTTTAACATATAACTTTACCGTTTAGGTATGAGTTGTTTATCCTGCGAAAGGGGTGTTCGTAGCCTTTCGCAGGATTTTTTGTAGGGGGCTGAAATTTGCAGGTGTCAAAAAAAGCACTACCTTTGTATCGTTATCAGAAATGAAACACGGTTTCGTAGCTCAACTGAATAGAGCATCTGACTACGGATCAGAAGGTTACAGGTTTGAATCCTGTCGAGATCACCAAGAGCTGCATCGCAAGATGTGGCTCTTTTTTTTATGGTATCTTTGTCCGGACACCGGTGGATACACAAAGAGCGATGCACTTCCCTGTTTCAGGCCGTGCATCGCTCTTTGTGTTTTGTTTCTCTTTAGATCAGAATTTGTAACCCATCGTCACTCCCAGATTCATATTTCGTAGCATCGAATACGCTTCAATATCTTTGAATCCGAATTGAGAATCGACCATAAAGATGAAGCGCTCAAACTCAAAACCGAGACCTAAGCCCCAGCCAATATCGAAGCGCTTAAGCCCCAATCCGTTTTCGCTGAATGTGTCTATCTTTTCCTCATCTTCGCCGGTGTAGTTCCCCAATGAGGCAGCCGCCTTTATCGTTGTTTTACCTCCGACACCATACCCAAAGTAGGGACCTGTAGCCATAATCAGATTCAGGTTGTTTCCGATTTCGAAACGCAACTGAGTGTTTACCGGAATCTCCAGGTAGAGCTGGTTGACCGAAAGCTCCGCTTTAAAGTAGTCGGAGGAGGAGTTTATCGTTCCAGAAGCCTTTGCACCCTTTTGGGAGAAGACAAACGAAGGTTGAATGGAGAACATGTCACTGAACTGGTACTCCATACCTAAGCCTACACGGAATCCCGGTTTGAATTGAGAACCGTCGGCATCGCTACCCATATAGTTGCTCAGATTCATTCCGGCTTTGATGTTGTACGAAACCTGGGCAAATCCAGCCGTGCAGGCAGAAGCCAGAAGAAGTGTTACAATACTCTTTTTCATTGTTGTTTGGTTAATTAGGTTTGTTATATATAGGTTCTATATGTGATCTGCATTCAGCATGCGGGCAACATCCTTGCGGATTGAGTTCCACACGCGTTCGCTCATCTTGGTACCGATACATTCGATGACATGACCCGAAATCAGTGAGCCAATCTCCCCGCACGTGTGCAGAGGGGCATTCATCGAGAGGCCATAGAGGAATCCCGCAGCATATAAGTCACCCGCACCCGTAGCATCCAGACATTTTGCTTTGGTGGCCGGAGAGTGAATGATTTCGTTGTTATAGGCGATGTATGATCCGCGCGGACCGATCTTTACCACGGCGATCGGGCAGATTTGTCCCAGTTTTCGGGCCGCTTCTCTCGGTTCACACTGGGTATAAGCAAAAGCCTCTTCCTCGTTGGCAAAGACAATATCTGTAGACTGGAGCAGTTCGCTGAAGAATTCCAGATTCGCATTTACAATATTGTAGCTCGCCAGATCCAGTACGACTTTACATCCGCACGCTTTGGCCATCTTTACCGCATGGCGGATAAATTCAGGCGACTGCACGAGGTAGCCCTCGATAAACAGATAGTCGTATCCCAGGAACATCTCTTTTCGAAGATCCGTAACCTCGAGGTTGCCTGCCGCTCCCAGGTAGGTGCCGAAAGTTCGCTCACCATCCGGGGTAATCATCGTCATCGCGCAACCCGAAGTAATGGTGTCCAGCGACAAAAATGTGTGAACCCCATTTTTATTCA
>JBOFXU010000352.1:0-1628 GCA_051654305.1 Bacteroidales bacterium
CCACCTCCGTAGTGGATTTGTGAAATTTTGCGCGATTTAGAAAGACGCTTTAGTATAAATTTCAGTTCACTCTTCACCGATTCCATATATGCTTCTACTGTTGATTGTTTCATCATAGGGTAGGAGTTACACCCACAGTAGTGACAAAGGTGACGGCAAAAGGGAATATGTATATAAATGCTGATGTGCGAGGGATTCTTTTCATTAGAATCGTCTACTGCCTGAATGTAATCTGTTTGTGTAAACTCTTCAGTGAAGAAGTTTGCCGGCGGATAGCTGGTGTATCTGGGAACAGGTACGTTATATTTCTCTATGATCTGGCTATTCATCTTTGTGTTGTTTGTTTCTAAAAGCAAAAATGGCATAAGTTACTGTTAGTAATGCTAAGATCAGCTCCAGGCAAAACAGGTTGTTGTACCCGAAGGATTGTGCAAACTTACCACTACCGATTGCAATAAGCATACTGCTCAAATGTGTAATAACAGTCTGGATCGTAAAATCAGTGCCTTCACGTCCTTCGCGCACACGGTCCATTGATGTGGTATATACTCCTACAGTAGACATTCCGTAGCCTCCCCAAACCAGAGCAACCCCAACGTAGAGTTGCCAGGTGACAATCTCTCCCTTACTGATGAAGAAAAAGTATGCAGCTGCAAAAGCTACCCACGCCGCAAAAAGGATTCGTGATTTATAGCGCCCGATTCTCTTTATGATTCGTCCGCCCAGGTAGGAGCAGCAGAATCCGAAGGAAGTACCAAATACTCCCGACATAAATCCAATCTGTTGAATGCTGAATCCAAGATCAACCATCAGGGGACGAAGCATTGAGAGAATCCCAATAATCCCAGAATAAGCAAGGAAAAGGAATCCAATCTGGTTCCAGATCTCTTTTCGGGTGAAAAAATGAATAAAGTCCCATCCGGTTGCTTTGGTTCTTTTTTCCTCCTGCGGCAGGTCATTCTTTTTTAGAAAAACAAGAGGTATCAGCGCAATGAGCACAAAAGCAGAAAGCGCCGGAAGGATCATGTTCCATCCAAATTTCTTATAAAGCAAGAGTAAAACCCCGCTACCAATCATTGTTCCGGCAAAACTACCCATGGATTGCATACTGTTTACCAGACTTTTATTATCCTTGTTCACACTTCGTGCGGCTAAGGAATCTGTAGCAATATCCTGAGTCGCAGAGGCCACAAAGGATGCAATAATAAGAATGGCAATTAAAACGATGTCTGTCTGAAGGTTTAATAAAGAGACCAGAAGAATAATTACCGCGTAGCAAAGCTCGGAACCAATAATCCATTTTTTGTAACTCGCCAGGGAGTTTGTATGGCGGTCAACCATTGGAGACCATAAGAATTTTATCAGCCACGGGACTTTGATTAACTGGAGTAATCCAATTGCCGTAAGCGAAAACTCCTGCTGACGCATCAGTACAGGAATTACCGTGCTGAGAAAGCTCATAGGTATGGATTGAGCTATATATAAGCTGAAAAATGTGGTCAGTTTTAATGTTTCGTGTCTCTTCATTGAAAAAATGTTCTGTCGTGTTAGAATGAAAAGCTAACGTCTGCGCCGAAAGTGCGAGGACGGGCTTTTTGAATATATGAGTTGCCTAACGATTCGAAATA
>JBOFXU010000353.1:0-5138 GCA_051654305.1 Bacteroidales bacterium
GTATATTTTATATTTTTCATATTCTTACTTTTTAGTGATAATTGCTTTTCCGACTTCATGATTATTTGTGCCACCACTGTTTGTCTTGCAATGGAATTACTTTAGGTGCATTAGGATTGTAGTCGGACGATGATTTCGGAATTAACAGGCGACGAGGGAATTGTCCCGCACCAATCGTTGTTCCAATACAAGGTGTCAATTGTCCCCAAACATATTCTGTCTCACCAGGGAAAGTAGTGCCCAGAGCCGGAATACCGGTTCTGTTGATGTCAAACCAGGCATCCCATGCCTGACAGCGAGTAGCCGCAATCCATTTCTGAGTAAGAATACAAGTAAGCATCGAATTTGTGTTTGCCGCATCAAAAGCATAAGCACCACCTGTTGCAATAAATGTTGTTGCATCTTCGCCCCATCTTTCGAAAGCAAGGGTAACACCTTCTTCGTAGTTTGTTTTTGCTTTTGCGGCATCGTTAAGTCTTGCGTATGCTTCGGCTTTCAAGAAAGATACCTCCGCAGCAGACATAAAGTAAACAGCATCTGTCGGATCCAATTTCACGATGGAAACCTGAGTTGTTTTCAGTGCAGTTGGTTTATCGCCATATTTTAACCCGGTTGTTCCTGTTCCATCTTCATTTGGATTAAAGAAGTCGTCCAGACGAGGGTCGTTTTTATATTGGAGATAATCACTTAGAGTAACACAGGCACGAAGATTTGTACGGGTATTAAGTTTACGTCTGTCATTTTCGTACAATGGATTCGATTTATTCTCAAGATCCATAAATTTATCCATCTTAGCATCCTCAGTCAGAAGGTCGTTTTCGGTCAATAATGCCTGGATTGCCGCTTTGTTTGTATCGAAATCTCTCATGAGAAGTTTTAGCTTTAAGCTTTTAGCAAAAGCAACCCATAGAGACATATCATTGCCACTGCTGTTTCCAAAGATAAAGTCCTGTTTGTTCAGAGCAGGGTAAGCCGGATCATCCAGTTGTCCCGCTTTTGCGATTACCTCATCCAGCATTTTGATAATTCCCGGATAGACGATTGTCTTACTATCATCATATTTTGGATTGAATATACCTTCTTCAGCTTTCAGAGCCTCAGTGAATGGAATTGTACCATAGGTATCTACCAAGATATGGTAGTTAAACGCTGTCATTACTTTTGCTACTGCCCAGTAGTTCCAAGCTCCTTTTTTCTCCGACATCTTGATTACCAGATCAAGGTCGGGTAGAGAAATGGCGTAAGGAGTAGTCCACATACGGCTTTCTGTTGCATTTGTGATATTGTACTGACAAATATTATTGTACTGATTGGCTGTTTGACCTTGTGTATAATGTTGTGACCACAAAGAACCGAACAATTCGTACTGAGCGCCTATAACAGCTGCTGTTCCGGCTATCCCTGAAGGTAAAAGTGTACTTTCGCTGACTTCAGACGGATAGTTCGGGTTTTTATTTATATCCAGATAATCACTACATGAGCCAAGACCAGACAATGAGCTAAGAATGACTCCTGTGAATAATATTTTTTTTGTTTTCATGATTATTCAATGTTTTCGTTTCTTTAAAAAGTTACTTTTAAACCACCACCGAATGTGCGAGTAGTAGGAGCTGTTGCAAATTCACCCAATTCAGAAGTGATGTCGTTACCATAGTTGGTAGACTCAGGATCCACGAAATTGTTTCTTTTTGCAGTCCACATAAACAAGTTACGGCCGATTAAGCTAAATTGTACAGCTGTTAAAGGTGTTTTTGCTAAAACGCGTTTAGGCAGGTTGTACGAGATTGTTAGCTCGCGTAGTTTAATGTAATCTTTTGGAAGTACCCATTCTTTAAACATGGCTGTGTTTGATGCATTGTTCCAGTAGTTATATGTACCTGAATTCGTAACCGGAATATCGTTTTCTACATATTTGCCATTGATTACTTTCACTGAATTAGGGATCACAAATGATTGTCTGTCATTGAAAGAAGTCATTGTTGAGTTTCCAGTAAAGGTAAGTAGTTGAGATGTATACGAGTAGAAGTATCCACCCTTTCTCCAGTCAAACACAGCGCCAATTGAAAAATCTTTCCAGGTAAATCGTGTATTGAATCCCATCAGGAAGTCAGGAGTTGAACTACCAATTGTTTCTTTAGATGCTGCATCAATCATTGGACGACCTGCACTATTAACGATTACTTTACCGTCTTCAGTTGTTGCTACTTTTGGTACTTTGAAAATACCCAATGGTTCACCCACTTTAGCTACAAAGTCTACAGAGTATGCTCCTGTAAGAACGTATTCCTGAACATCTCCCCAAAGTTTTTCTACTTTACTCCAGTTTTTAGAGAAAGTTACGCCCATATCCCATTCAAAGTCTTTTGTTCTAACAGGAACCAGGTTCGCAGTCAACTCAAGACCTCTGTTGTTGATTTGCCCAACGTTGCGGGTCATACTTGTGTAACGTGTTTCAGGAGCAAGAGCTGCCGAAATGATCTGATCTTTTGTGTCTTTATCGTAGTAAGCAGCATCGATATTTAATCTGTTTTGAAGGAAGTGTGCAGTTAAACCAACCTCCCATTCTGTCGTAATTTCAGGTTTAAGATCTGTATTTGGCAGACGGTTGTACTCTGTCATACCCATCACTCCATCAACTGGCAAGAAAAGATTCCCAAAACCTAAACCGATCTGGCTTGGAACGAAGTAGCTCGATGTTCTGTAAACCGGTGCATCGTTACCTGTTTTACCCCATGCCCCACGTACTTTTAGGAAAGTTAGTGCATCTGATTTCAAATCTTCAAATAAGTCTGTAAGAAGAATAGATGTATTTACACCTCCGTAGAAGAAACTGTTTTTACCTTTAGGTAGTGTTGAAGACCAGTCATTACGGAAAGAGAAATTTACAAACCATAAGTTTCTGTAGTCAAATTCACCTTGAGCAAATGCACCAATAAGTCTTCTTTCCTGAAAATAGGAAGTAGTAAGCGGTTTGTCAGCTCCATTTTCAAGACTGAACCAACCTGGTTGTTGTAATCCATATAGGTAAGAATCAAGTCTAGAGTAAGTTCTTTGGTTGATATTCCATCCGAACATACCATTTACGGACATATCATCATTGATTTTGTATAATCCTTGTAGTAAGAATTGACCGTCAATTTGTCCTGAATGCTCGTTTAACTCCTGATATGTCCCAGCTTCCGGACTTTTACCACCTACGTCACTCCATGATCCCGGAGTATATTCTACTTTTTCATTCCATCTTTTCTGACGTGAGCTCATAAAGTCACCACCCAAACGACCGATAGCCTTCAATCCGTCAAGAATGTCATACGTAAGCTCCAGTTTTCCGTATACGCGATCATCCTGGTATTTGTTTTTGTTATTAGCTAATACAAAATACGGATTGGTCGCATACGCTGTGTAGTAGTTATCCGTATTATAGTAAGGATTTGTATAGTCAGACATAGAGGATATATCAATGTCTGTTGCATTTTGAAGAATCTCCTGGAACATCGTTGCTCCGTCGCCCCCCTGACCTGTACTCGGACGTGTAATATCTTTGCGTACATAGTTCAAACTTGCATCAATGGAGAATTTCTGATATTTTGCATTTCCTCTAAGAGAGAATGTATTTCTCTGAAATTTGTCAGCATCCAGTGGTAATACACCGTTGGATGAAACATTTCCGTAGGAGAAAACGAACCCAAGGTTCTCGTTCCCTTTACGGATTGAGATATTGTTGTTGGATTCGAATCCATTTTTGTAGAAATTGCGGAAGTTATCTTCTATATAAGAGAAGGGTTTGACCATTGGAGTAAGTGATCCAGGAGTCCCATCAGAGAAAGGTCCCCATTCGTGGTCACGACCATCTAAAACCGGTCCCCATGATCCGTTCTCCATAGGATTCCAATCCGGCCAACCTTGTCCCCAACGGTTTTGTGTCTGAGGTACACGCAGCACGTTTGATCCCATGAATGAACCATCATATGTAACAGTCATTTTGTCTGCATTTGCTTTTTTTGTAGTGATCATGATCACCCCGTTCGCAGCTCTTGAACCATACAATGCAGTTGCCGAAGCACCTTTAAGTACAGTTACAGCCTCTACATCGTCCGGGTTGATGTCATTCGCACCATTACCGAAGTCAACCGTATTGTTTGTGCCGGTAGATCCTGAGAATTCATTCATCAAGGGAATACCGTCGATAACATAAAGTGGTTGGTTTGCGCTGAAAGAAGTTAAGCCCCGAACGATAACTTTCTGTGAAGAACCGGTACCACCTGCGCTGGTGATATTAAGACCGGCTACTTTACCACTCAATCCACTCATGAGTGATCCTGATTTACCTGCAACAAGCTCCTCATTTCTTACGGTAGAGGAGGCATACCCTAAGGCTTTCTCTTGTTTTTTCATACCTAAGGCTGTGACAACAACCTCATCGATGTTTTGAACGTTGGGTTCGAGTACGATTCTCATGTTTGCTTTTGCCTCCACATCCTGAGTTTTCATTCCCATGTAGGAAACCTGAAGAATTTTGCTGTTCGTGGGAAGATTGACAATAAACTTACCGTCGGCATCGGTAACAGTACCCTGACTTAACCCTTTGACAACTACAGCTGCTCCAACTATAGGTTGTCCATCTTCAGCAGAAAGGACAACACCGGACGCTTTTGATTGGGCATTAACGATCCCAATGCCTATTAAAAGGCATAAAAGAACTAAGGTTAACTTTCTCATAAACTAAAATTGAAATTAATAATAGGTAATGTAACACTCATCTGCCATACTCTTGTGTTCGTAAGATTCGGGGTCTTCTCAGTCTGTATGTCAGAATCATTTTTCTTTTATCGCATATTAAACGAAAATCAACTTTTACAGCTCTTATTAATGATTGCTATTATTATACGATTAGGGTTAAAATTAATTTATTAATCCCAATCTATTTTAATAACACTCTTATTGAAGTAAAAGTTTACAATTAGAAGAAAAATACCTGTTTTTCGTGATATTATTTATCAATTACGTTGTTTATGCTTTCTTTTAGCAAGTATATATGCTTTGGGGTAGTAAGTATGTTAACTTGTGGATTGCTGCCTTTGTAGATGAGGTGTCTTTTGTTAATGTGCCTGATAAATAGGTTATCAGCTCTTTTTATT
>JBOFXU010000354.1:0-3124 GCA_051654305.1 Bacteroidales bacterium
ATCCAAAAGTTTCTTTTTTGGGAAAGCTACCCCGTAGATACGTGTAAGCTGTTTACGTTTTTCGTCACCACGCCAGTAAGCACCAGCAATAGCTGTAAGTTTAACCGCTTTAATTGAACCGGTTGTCGGCAAGTGAGGTCCACGACACAAATCCGTGAATTCTCCCTGCGTATATGTAGTAATTGTACCGTCTTCTAACTCTTCGATTAGCTCTACTTTATACTCTTCGCCTCTTTCAGCAAACATTTTCAAAGCATCCGCTTTTGCAATCTCCTTACGAACGACAGCCTCTTTGCGTGCTGCAAGTTCAATCATTTTTGCTTCGATCGCAGCTAAGTCAGCATCACGAATCACAGCCTCACCCGGATCAACATCATAATAGAATCCGTTCTCTAACGCTGGACCGATACCAAATTTAATACCCGGATAAAGCGTTTGAAGTGCTTCAGCTAAAAGGTGAGCCGAGGTATGCCAGAATGCATGCTTTCCTTCTGCATCATCCCACTTGAATAATTTGATCTCAGCATCTGCTTCAATCGGACGTGTAACATCCCATTCTTGACCGTCCACAGTCGATGCGATAACATCTTGTGCCAAACGCGAGCTGATGCTTTCTGCTACCTGCATCGGAGTAGTACCTTTGGCATACTCGCGAACAGATCCGTCAGGAAATTTTATCTTTATCATATTGAATCAATTTTGATTACTTTAATTTTGAATGCAAATATATCACATTCTATATATTTATCTATCGTTTAGTTATTGAAATTGGCTACAAAGTCAATAGATTACTCAACCTCACTGCATTAAATCACATATAAATAGCTGAATATTAAATCATAAGACTCTTTTACCACTTTTTACTGTAAACTAAAAAAATATCTTAGCTACACATACTAAGATTCGTATTCAGCAGGTCTGTATTAAAAAGGTAATTAGTTTTCTAAATATTCGTCAAATTCTCAACGCATAACCCAACCTGTTTGTTTTTAAATTAGAAAAAAAAGCATATTTTTGCATCAGACAACAAACATAATTAATTCGCTATTAAAAAATGGATCACAAGAATTTATCGATGTTCCAGAAAGGCATTCTGGGTACACAATTTCTTTTCGTTGCTTTTGGCGCAACAGTTTTGGTTCCACTCCTTGTTGGTTTGGATCCATCGACGGCTCTATTTACTGCGGGTATAGGTACTCTCCTTTTTCATTTGGTAACGAAAGGGAAAGTGCCTATTTTTTTAGGTAGTAGCTTTGCTTTCATTGCTCCTATTCAAAAGGCAACCGAGCTTTACGGAATGCCTGGTACACTTTGCGGACTTGTTGCCGTGGGTGCTGTCTACGGCATTATGTCGTTTCTAATCAAGACGCAGGGAACCGGATTTATTAAACGATTATTCCCTCCGGTCGTAATCGGTCCTGTTATTATGCTCATAGGTCTCTCACTGGCGGGTACAGGAGTTAACATGGCTAAAGGCAACTGGCCAGTCGCTCTTATAGCTCTGACTACTGCCGTAGCTGTTTCGCTCTGGGCAAAAGGATTGATAAAACTTATCCCGATCTTTTGCGGAATCATCACCGGCTACATTGCTTCTATATTTCTGATTGGCATCGATTTCTCTACGATCACCGAAGCTGCATGGTTTGGATTCCCTAAATTTGTGAAACCTGAATTTTCATGGGGAGCCATAATCTTTATGATCCCTGTGGCTATTGCTCCGGTGATCGAACATATAGGCGATGTATATGCCGTAAACAGCGTTACAGGAGAAGACTATGTAAAAGAACCGGGACTTCACAGAACGATGCTGGGTGATGGTATTGCCTGCTCTGTTGCCGGCTTGCTTGGAGGACCTCCCGTAACTACTTACTCTGAAGTAACAGGTGCCATTTCTCTGACTAAAGTTGCTAATCCTGCTGTACTTCGTATTTCTGCTGTCGTAGCCATTATCTTCTCGTTATCCGAAAAAGTAAGTGCTCTTCTGCAGACTATTCCAGCACCAGTATTGGGTGGAATTATGCTTCTTCTTTTCGGTACAATTGCATCCGTAGGTATCAGCACTCTGATACGCGAGAAAGTAGATATGAGCATTACACGCAACCTGATCATTGTTTCTCTGACACTCACCTTGGGAATAGGTGGCGCTGTTTTTGAAATGGGCTCTGTCTCGATGCAGGGAATCGGACTTGCTGCTATTATTGGGGTACTTTTAAATCTGATTTTACCTCAGGATAAAGCTTTGAAATAAACTCATTCTTCCATAGATACAAAGAGAGGATCCTTCACAGGAATCCTCTCTTTTTTTTTGAATAGAAGCGAATTAGAACAAATACAATTTGAAATAGCTCTACAGATAGTATTTTTGGACAGAAAATTTAATTCTTATGTAAAAAAATAATATATTCGCACCTTAATTTTAAGCACATAGAATTCGACCTGCTAATGCAGAGATTTTCCGAAAGCTTAAGCCAAAACATGAAGTAAAATATTGTAATTATATAGAGACTTATGAGTAAGAAATTTGCCGAATATTCTCAGCTCAACCTTTCTGAAGTCAATAAGGATGTGTTGAAGTCGTGGGACGAAAATGACGTATTTCATAAAAGTTTAACTACCCGTGAAGGTAAACCTTCTTATGTTTTCTTCGAAGGACCTCCATCTGCGAACGGTATGCCTGGTATTCACCACGTAATGGCGCGTTCGATCAAGGATATTTTCTGCCGTTTCAAAACCATGAAAGGATTTCATGTTAAACGTAAAGCCGGATGGGATACACACGGACTACCTGTTGAACTTGGTGTAGAAAAAGCATTAGGAATTACAAAAGAGGATATTGGCAAATCAATTACTGTTGCAGAATACAATGCCGCTTGCCGTAAGGACGTAATGAAATATACAAAAGAGTGGGAAGATCTGACTCATAAAATGGGATACTGGGTGGATATGAACGACCCGTATATCACATATGACAACAAATATATCGAAACACTTTGGTATCTTTTGAAAGAGCTTTACAACAAAGATCTTTTGTACAAAGGATTCACTATCCAGCCATATTCTCCTGCTGCTGGGACAGGATTGAGTACACACGAGCTTAATCAGCCAGGATGTTACAGAGATGTAA
>JBOFXU010000355.1:0-3655 GCA_051654305.1 Bacteroidales bacterium
TATTCCAATAAATTATGACTGTTTTTTTGATGCAATATTTGAAGAAAAATATATCTTTGCCGCACTCCTATATAAATGTAGTGAGTGACGTTTTGAGATCGGATCAAATGTTCTTCATTAATCGATATTCAGATGAAAACGATTATAAATCCTTATATCTTATTGAAAAACTCTCTTTCCATTAATTCGAAGGAAGAGTGTGCTTTATATACTGAGCAAATTTGTACCCCCCATTTTAAATACATTGGGGGCGACTTTTCTCTCCTGCCCCGCTACAAAGAGATGAGGGCTGTCTACATTGACGAAGAAAATCAACCTATTTCTGATTTATTGCACTATTGTAGGGACAGTGGATTCAATACGATTCGTTGTCGCTTGCTGGTACATCCGGAAAAAGATTATTTTGCTTGTCAGAACCTCGATTATGTCCTGTCTTTTGCCAAAGAGATCAAAGCTCATGGTTTTGATTTCTGTCTCAATATACACTATTCTGATAAGTATGCCGATTCAGCTCTTCAGGAAAAGCCTTTCGAGTGGAGTGATCTTCTTTTTGATGAATTAATCGATGAGATTCACTCCTACACCAAAAAGATTTTGCTTAAGTTTGAGAAATTAGGCGTTTTGCCTGATTTGATTCAGATTGGAAATGGCTTAGAAAATGGACTGCTCTGGAATGAGGGTTTTTTACACGAAGATTATTCAAAAAATAATTCAGAGTGGCGTGACTTTGTAGCGTTACTTAAATCGGCTATAAGTTCTGTGCGCGAAGTTTGTGGAAACAATAAAAATATTATCATCGGAATAGACTCTCTTCAGGATAAAGAGAGAGCTTTTGAGTTCTTTGCCCGTCTGATGACTTGTGATGTTGATTTTAATACAATCGGATTACCGTATCGCCCCTACAGAGATGGAGATATTTCGGAGCTAACTGATTTTATCGATAATCTTTTATGCGTGAATGGAGCTAAGGATATTCTTTTTACCGAAGTATCCACTCCGTATGACTACAAAGGAGTGCCTTATGCTTATAAAGATGAGATGGAATATGAACCTACACCGATGGGGCAAAAGGCAATTATCTATAACCTGATCAAAGGCATTTCTTTATTCCCTCAGGTGACTGGTATTTTGTATTGGAATCCGGAAGATACTTTCGTTCGCGAAAAATCTTTTATTCAGACGAATTATGCAGGGCTATTTAACTATAAAAGCGGACATGTAATGCCCGCCTTTAGTGTATTTAAGTTGATGAACAGAACTTGTCGTTAGACAAGTTCTCCTCTTAATGTTGCAGAAGTCACATCGGTAATTCGAACTTTAACAAATTCACCGATACGGTGTCCTCCACGAGGGAAAACAACAACTCTGTTTTGTTCCGTGCGTCCGAATAAATCTTCGCGGGAACGTTTAGAGACACCTTCAACAAGCACTTCATATTCTTTACCAATTGTAGATTGGTTGCTTTTCAATGAAAGTTGATTTTGTAGATTAATAATCTCTTCCAAACGTTTGATCTTAATCTCTTCACTGATATCGTCTTTCAAATGTTTTGAAGCATAGGTTCCTGGTCTTTCTGAATATTTAAACATGAAAGCAGCATCAAAACCAACTTCTCGCATAAGAGATAGAGTCTCCTGATGATCTTCTTCTGTTTCTGAGTGGAACCCGCAGAATACATCAGTCGTTAATCCGCAATCCGGAATGATACGTTTGATCGCATCAATTCTTTCCATGTACCACTCGCGGGTGTACTTACGATTCATTAGTTTAAGAATTCGTGAGCTCCCGGATTGTACCGGTAAGTGAATGTGGTTGCAAATGTTTTTGTGAGCAGCAATGGTTTCAAGAATCTCATCAGTCATATCTTTCGGATGAGATGTTGTAAATCGAATGCGTAAATCCGGAGCAGCCTCTGCTACCATTTTCAAAAGAGAAGGGAAATCAACTTTTACCCCATCTTTTTCGTAGCAATATGAATTAACGTTCTGTCCAAGAAGTGTAATTTCTTTGTAATTCTTCTCTTTTAAGTCGATCAATTCACGTACAATACTTTCAGGTTCTCTGCTTCGTTCACGACCACGTGTGTAAGGAACGATACAGTATGAGCAAAAATTGTTACAACCACGCATGATAGAGATAAATCCCGCAATTCGGTTTCCTCCGATACGCGAAGGAATAATTTCGCGGTAAGTCTCATCTGTCGAAAGTTTTACATTGATTGCTTTTTCTCCTTTTTCAACAGCCCCAACTAAGTTTGGAAGATCCAGATAAGCATCCGGCCCAACAACGAGGTCTACCTGATAGTCGTTGATTAACTCATCCTTCACACGTTCTGCCATACAACCGAGTACACCTACAACTAATCCTTTATGCTTCTTTTTTAATGAATTGAAGTAGTTCAGACGTGAGACAATTTTTTGTTCAGCATTATCACGGATTGAACAGGTATTTACGAAAATAGCATCGGCTTCTTTTATATCCTCCGTAATCTCGTAACCATCCATCTCCATAATAGATACAACTACCTCGCTATCTGCGACATTCATTTGACAACCATAAGTCTCTACAAAAAGTTTTTTTGTTGGAGTTACAGTTCCAGATTTAAAGTCTGTTCCTGACATAGAAAAATTTATATTAATTAAAATGAAAATAAATTTTACCGATCATGTTTAAAAACATTAATCAATATTTTGATAATAAATTCTTATTTATAATATTTGCACTGCAAACGAAAATTTATTTTTATAGTTAAGGTTTAGGTTAGTTGTTGGGGGTGTCCGAGAGGTTACCTCCAACTTTTTTTTATGTCTAATTACCTTTGAAACAAAATAATATTGTATGTTTGCAACATTCCTCAGAAGGATTAATACAAAAATAGTAAAAGTATATGGATCTGGGAGATTACTTATATTTATTTATCACTTTGGGAGTTGTATTCTTTCAATTTGCTTCGGCTGCGTTGGGTAAAAAAAAGAAAACTCAGACAGCTGGTAATACTAACGTACCGAAAGAGCCTAAAGGAAAAGGAAAATCAATTCGGCAAGGAAGCCAGAATATCCCCGTAGCTAAGGATCAACCGACTCAGAACGAGTATGTAAATCCGGAGTTTAAATCCTTCATGCCTACCTCGGACGTTTCTAAGACGAAAGAAGAGGCTCGTAATGATCTTCCGTCTGTTAAATGTGAAAATAAAAAAGCATTGATCAATTTATCTGATGCAAATGAACTTAAAAAAGCTATAATTTATAGTGAGGTATTTGCCCGGAAATTTTGAGTAAATCACATCAGATTCATTTCAGAACACAAGTTATCTATATATATAACCGTATAATCTTAAAGTTATGGCATTTAAAGTTATTTCAGCTGCCGAAGCTGCTTCATTCATTAAAGATGGCATGAATGTCGGATTTAGTGGATTTACTGCTGCAGGTAGCCCGAAAGCGATTGCTTGCGAAATAGCAAAAATCGCTGAAAAAGAACACGCTGAAGGTAAGCCTTATAAAATTGGTTTGTTTACTGGAGCTTCGACTGGTGATTCACTGGATGGAAATCTGGCACGCGCGAAAGCTGTTCGTTTTCGTATTCCTTACCAATCGAATGGAGACACACGTAAAGCTCTAAATAATCACGAGATTTCATACATTGACTATCACTT
>JBOFXU010000356.1:0-3574 GCA_051654305.1 Bacteroidales bacterium
GTTTAAAACGACTACTGAAATGATACGTATGACTCCGGATTTTCATTTAAATGAACGTGCCGGTTCATACGTTCGAAAATATATTTTCATTTAAATGAACGTTTACGTTGATACGTATGAACGTCCGCGTTCATAAGAATGAACTTTTGCCTGCGCAAGGGAGACCAAAACTCCCTATAAGTACAAAAAGAAAAGCACCTACAGGACTATTTTTCGGTTTTCATTCGTCACCATTTGTCACACCCGCTTCACATAAGATATATAACATTAATAATCAGATTATTAATCAATATAACATGTGTGACAAATGGGGTGACGAATGGTGATAAATGGTGACGATTGAATGCTATCTACGCATCATTGCAAAACAGGTATCTAACTTTTGAAATTTTGCTGGTCCGTTGGGTTCGGCTAACAATGCTACTTCCCCATGTATAGCAAATCGCTCCAGCAATGTCTGTTGGTTCTCAACACAAAAAATCCGATCACGGCAACTTCTGCATACTTTGTCTATGATCGAATACGTTTTTCCTTTAAACTTTACCTTTTTAGTCTCCATAATACATTAGTTTTAAATGGTTAACGTGACAAATATATGATTTTGTTTTTTACATGCAAGTTTTATTGATGAATTAATCAATATTTTAACATTGCAGCCAAATCAGAACTCAATACTCTCATATACACCCTGTAAGCAAATGAAATAAAAAAAAGCGGGCTTCATGATTATGAAGCCCGCCTCTGTATATTATTTGTTCAAAACCTGTAAAGTCATACAGATTAATACGAATCTACCATCGAACGTATTTTCAGCTGACGAACAAAGTCTTCCTGCGGAAGATCTGAGGTAACAAAAATCTCTTTCGGTTCGTTTGGCAACAAATCGAAATAGTTATCGCCGAAGAAGTTGTTTAATCCCTCGATACTCATGAATACGCCTCGTGCAAGTTTATCTGACACTAATTGTACCCGGTATCCTCCATCTGCCTTTTCTACTTTATGTGTGATCTTCACCTGTGGGAAGTCTACATATTTCTGCTTTGTCAGATAGTACACATTATCTGATACGGGCTTATTGTTCTTGTCTGTCAGCTTGGCTACTACCGCTACTTCGTTGCTTTTTCTTCCTTTCAGGACCTTGCTTAATTCGGCTGTAAACAGTTTGGTCGAAGTATTTGCCGGTACTGTCACTTTTCGTTTGTCCGAGTAGACCTGATTTCCTGAGAAGTCGATAACACGTACTTCGAGTGTCATGGACTGGCGGGCCAGTTTATCGGAAATGACATACACGTCTAACTGATTGTCTTTGGCAATCGGCGAAACAAGAATATCATTGAATGCTTTTTTCGTAAAGTAGTGCTGTGCTTTCCAGCGACCATAATAGTCACGGCTTGACCACGAAGCTACCGGCCAACAGTCATTGTGTTGCCAGAAGAGCGTACCCATGCAATAAGGCATATCACGACGGTGTGCTTCAATGGCTGTTTTGATTGCATCCCCTTGTAAGATCAATCCCATGTGCAAGAATGATTCAAAATCTTTCGGCTCACGATATTCATCCAGCAGGTAGCTTTTGATTCGGCCATTGGCTTTGTCGCCACCTCTTTGGTGTGCCATCATCACTTCTGAGAAGATATTCCAGTCGGATGAATCGGGAGCGTACACTTTCACAGACTCAAATTCCGGGAAGGCCTGGAAGCCGTATTCACTAAAGAAACGTGCTCTCACTCTGTTGTACGATCCGATAGAGTCCATCGCATGCCACACGCCCCAGTAGTGTGCATCGCCATCTTCGCCCATAGATGCCTTATTGATATCTCCTCCAAAAGGAGAAGAAGGCCAGTAGAACGTTTCGGGTGCATACTCTGATACGACCTCAGGCAAAACTACAAAATACTGGTTGTAGAGTTGATTGAAGATGGTGTCGGCGTAGCCGTTTCCTAATTTACCATATTGTTTTTTCCATCCCCAGTTGTGCCAAGCATAGTGGTTTTCGTTGTTTCCACACCAGATTGCTACGGATGGGTGATTGCGCAAGCGTTTCACATTATAGATGGCTTCCTGGCGAATGTTCTCCAGAAGTTCTCCCTCTGCCGGGTATAGACTACATGCAAACATGAAATCCTGCCATACAAGAATACCCTTCTCGTCACACAAATCGTAGAAGATTTCGTTTTCGTAGATACCTCCACCCCAAACGCGAAGCATATTCATATTTGCATCGACTGCATCCTGAATGGTCTTCTCGTATTGTGCATCGGTGACACGCGGAAGGAAGTTGTCCTGTGGTATGTAGTTAGCGCCTTTCATAAAGACAGGCACCCCGTTTAATTTGAAGTAGAATGAAGTTCCCTCTTTGTCTTTACTTCGGATGACTTCAACCGAACGTAAACCGATACGGCTCTTTTTCGCTTCTACTAATTCGCCTCCTACTGACAGACGTGTTTCGAAGGTACTCAAATGAGGATCTCCTAATCCGATCGACCACCATAGTTTTGGCTTCTTAATGCGAATCTCTTTCTTAATTGTATTTGTCCCTTTTACAAGATCTACGGATAGATTCTCTTTCACCAATCCTTCTGAAAGAATCGAAAGATCTGCCTTACATGCTGTAGTGGCATCAATAGTCATAACGACATCGAGGATTGCCTCTTGCTGAGTGACTTTCTTTTGCTGATAATATACATCTTCGATTCGGGCTTCGTCCCAAGCCTCGAGACGAACGGGTCTCCAGATTCCACTCGTCAACAAACGTGGTCCCCAGTCCCAACCATAATGGTATCCTGCCTTACGGGCAAACACACTCACTTTTTTGTCGAATACGCCTCCATTTTCGGACTGATCATTGGCACATTCCAACTGATAAGGCAGTGCATTGAACTTAGGAATATCAATTTTTAAAGGAGAGTGAAAGTAAACACGTAGCTCATTCGAATCCTTTTTTACCAGTGATCCTACACTTACGCGCCATTGACGGAACATATTATCCGTTTTCAGAATCAATGAATCATTCAGATAAACATCGGCATAGGTATCCAGTCCATCAAAAACCAGATCCAGATTCTGCTTGTTACGAGCAGAAGAAGGAATAATCAGATCTGTTTTGTAAATCCAGTCTTCTTTGTCGATCCACTGAGCCTTACGCTCATTTAATCCCATAAACGGATCGTCCATCAATCCAAGATTTAAAAGATCGGTATGCACAACTCCCGGAACAGTTGCATTATACCATTGGTGTCCTCTGGCCTGCTTGAATGTCCAGCCTTTATCGATAGGTACATTTACCCACGAAGCTGCAAACAGCGCTGAGGAGACAAGTAATAAAAGCCCCAAAATAAATGGTCGTCTCATGTGTTTCATTTAAATTTATGTAGTATATAATTATATTGTAAAGATATTTACACAAACAGTAGAAACAAAATAAAATCCGGACTAATCGCTCTTTTGAATGACACTTCGTTTTAATATTAAAAAAAATAGTCTGCTAATTAGGGTATTAAACAGGCAACATCCATTTTTTATTGATAAAATAAATCGAAAAATTAAACAGAAATCAAAGAAATTATACCTTTGC
>JBOFXU010000357.1:0-2094 GCA_051654305.1 Bacteroidales bacterium
TAAAGGACTTAAGAATGCCAGTGAAATGGCTGTTCTGAATGCTAATTACCTGTATAAGAAACTGGGCCATTTGTACGAAGATTCTGCCGAAAGTTTGTGTATGCATGAGTTCGTAGTCAGTGCTGAACCACTTTCGAAAGAGTGCGGAGTGAGAGCGATTGATTTGGCGAAAGGGATGATGGATCACGGAGTTCACCCGCCAACGATTTATTTCCCGCTTATTGTTAAAGAAGCGATGATGTTCGAGCCAACGGAAACGGAAAGTCTCGATTCGTTGGATGATATGGCTGCAAAAATGACGGCTATTTTCGAAGAAGCTCGTAAAAATCCGGATGCGCTTCATAATGCACCGGTAAAAACACCTATTGGGAGAGCTGATGAGGTGATGGCAGCGCGCAATCTTGTACTCAAATATTCGTTCTGATTTTTTTATGTTTTTTTGGGCACAGATACTCCTTATCGGGGAGTATTTGTGCTTTTTTTTTGTTTATGAAGATAAAGAAAATGTCAGGTGTTAGTGAACAAATGGTGTTTTTTGATAGCAAGAGTGGCTTTTTTCTTTTATGTTATAAATATTTTATTACATTTGCGACTTATTTATACATTCATTTTAATCTTTAAAGATATATGAAACCAACTTTATTTGTTTTAGCGGCTGGAATGGGGAGCCGTTATGGAGGATTGAAACAGTTAGACGGTTTGGGTCCGAATGGTGAAACAATCATGGACTATTCTATCTACGATGCTGTAAGAGCAGGATTTGGAAAAGTGGTGTTCGTAATTCGTCATACATTTGAACAAGATTTTAGAGATAAAATCGTAAAAAAATACGAGTCGGTAATTCCGGTAGAAATAGTATTCCAGGAGCTTGATTATCTTCCGGAAGGGTTTACTTTGAACCCGGAGCGCGTTAAGCCATGGGGAACAAACCATGCAGTATTGATGGGAAAAGATGTTATCAAAGAACCATTTGCTGTAATTAATGCGGATGACTTCTATGGTCGCGAAAGCTTCCAGATTCTTGCTGACTACCTGACTTCTATGACAGGTAAAACAAACGATTATTGTATGATCGGATACCGTGTAGGTAACACGCTTTCGGAAAGTGGAGCTGTTGCACGTGGTGTAAGTGCTACTGACGAAGAAGGGTACTTGACTACAGTTGTAGAAAGAACTCACATCGAGCGTATCGATGGTCAGGTGATGTACAAAGATGATGCGGGTGAGTTTGTAGCAATCTCTGATCACACTCCTGTTTCAATGAATATGTGGGGATTCACTCCGGATTATTTTGACTATTCAGAAAAAGATTTCATCGATTTCTTGAAAAATAATTCAGAGAACCTGAAAGCTGAATACTTTATTCCATTAATGGTAAATAAACTAATTCAGGAAAAAACTATCAAACTTAAAGTATTGGATACACCGTCAAAATGGTTCGGTGTGACTTATGCTGATGATCGTGATGCTGTTGTTGCAAAAATCAATGCTTTGATTGTTGCAGGCGAGTATCCTGAGAAACTTTGGTAAGATTTTCCCTAATTCGTCGTTCAGTAATGAATGTCTGAAGGAGAATATATTTATATTTGTAGCCGGGAAGCGTTTCGTTTTCCGGCTATTTTTTTACAAACACTATACTAAACCTCTATTAATTATGTATCCTTTGAAATTTGCTCCCATTCTAAAAAGTCTTATTTGGGGTGGTGATAAAATTGCTTCGTTCAAGAACGTCGAGACAGATCAGAAAAATATCGGTGAGAGCTGGGAAGTATCCCAGGTAAAAGGAGATGTTTCTGTTATTGCTAACGGACCTGATCAGGGTAAAAATCTTGAAGATTTGATCCGTGAACATAAAGCTGAACTATTGGGACAGCATGTATATGATCGTTTCGGTGAGATGTTTCCTCTGCTTGTGAAATTTATCGATGCTCGTGATAATCTCTCTATTCAGGTTCACCCGGACGATGAGTTGGCAAAGAAAAGACACGACAGTTTCGGGAAAACTGAGATGTGGTACGTGATGGATGCCGAGAAGGATGCAAATATTCTTTGTGGTTTTTCTAAGCAGATCGATGCTGCGGAGTACGTAGAGCG
>JBOFXU010000358.1:0-12223 GCA_051654305.1 Bacteroidales bacterium
AATTCCACCGTTCAGCTGATTTAACAAGAGTTGCTTCCCCTCTTTCTCCGTTCTTACCTTACTTTTTTCAGCAGTTGCACTCATCAGGTTTAACCGCGCTTTATTCAGATCTAACTGATTCACAGCTCCCACTTCATACTGTTTCTGAATACTCCGAAACAACTCAGAAGCGTGTTCTTCCCGAATCGAAAGCTCTTTGTCCAGTTGGTTCAGATAGACCAGCTCAATGTACAAATTGCATGTTTCAAGTAAAATATCCATTCGTTGCTGGTTGTATTCAGCATTGCGTTGCGAGATTCGGTGTCCGATTGTTTTGTTCCGATAATAGTAAGTCGTTGGAAAATCAAAGGATTGAGTTGCCGTAAATGTTTGTTTGTTGCCAAGCTCACCAGGTTTTCCCCACTGATAGGACGATTCCGCTTCCGGATTTAGCAAGTTATTGGAAGTTCGCTCTGCATGTATATCGGCCTCTTTAAACTGATAAGCAGATTTTAGAGCCAGATTATTCGTTTTAATGGCATCTAAAACTTGTTCCAGGTTCTGAGAAAACAGAAGTGTCTGGCAAAACAGACTGAATACGAATAGAGTTATCTTTTTCATTATTCCTCCGTTTTTTCAAGTTCCGTTTCAACATAGTAAGCACCACTCGTTACGATGGAGGCATCAGACGGGAAATCCTGAGGATTCAGAATCTCAACATACCCGTTCATCTCTCCACCTTTGTGCACCTGAACACCTTCAAACGTATTTCCCTTCCGGATGAAGGCAAACCAACTGTTGTCACGGTTGATAAGTGCCGTCTCCGGCAGGGTCAGTACCTCTCGTTTTTGTGTATGAATCATACCGTTTACATACATCCCCTCCTTAAATACATCTTTCGGTTCTCTGATATGAGCAATAACTTCTACGGAACGGTTACTTTGATCTACCTTTTCACCGATATATTGAATAAAGGCCTCGAAGTGCTCTTCGGGATGGCTGATCAGGTTAAACTCTACCAGATCACCCACTGAAATATGAGGTAGATCACTCTCGAAAATTTGCAGATTAACGTGCATATGACTCTTGTCAATAAGATCGAAAAGCGACTCTCCGGGCTGTATACTTTTTCCCAGATTCAAAGTCGATGCTGTAATAGACCCGTGGATTGGAGACTTAATTCCAAAGCGAGATTTTATCCCCTCTTTATGTAGCACTGCGGGATCGATATTCAGCAAATTTAGCGTCGCCAGGGACGCTTGTAACGCAGCTTTTACCGAGACAAATTTCGTTTCAGCCTCCTGCAGTTGTTTTTGCGAGGTGATGTTGTCCGAAGCAAGAGCCTTGATTCGTTCGTATTCCAGTTTCCCGGTCTCGTAAGCACTCTTGTTTTCCAGGTACTCTTTTTGTATAGCGATATGTTCCGGATGCTCAATCTCGGCAAGGAGCTGTCCTTTTCGTACTTTATCCCCCGTAGTTACATAGATCTTAGCCACTCGTCCCGAAATAGGAAGTGAAATTGTAGCCATGTTTTCGGGTGGAAGTTGCATAAAGCCATTTCCGTTGACCGTGTGAGAGATCTCCCGTTTTTCGAGTGATCCGGTTTCGATTTCCGACAGTGTGATCTGTTTTTCGTTAAGTTCGATTGAATTTTTCTCTTTCTTCTCCTGTTTTACGGTTTCATCTTTTGCCGCCTCTTTTTTCTCAGAGCACGAAGAAAATAGAGCGAATGCCAGGAAAGAGGCAACTATATACTGTTTTGTTTTCATTATTAAGTCAGGGTTATGCATTAAACTTTTTAAATAGGGTATTTGCCAGTAGATACAGAATAGGGATAACTACAAGAGTTAGAAGGGTCGACAGTATCAGCCCACCAATCACAACTGTGGCTAAAGGTCGTTGAACCTCTGAACCCGCCGAAGTGGATATTGCCATTGGAATAAAACCTAAGGCTGCTACGAATCCAGTCAGCAAAACAGCTCTCAATAGTTCCACAGTACCTTCGGTCACAATCTGCATGACTGGCAGATTCTGTTCTTTCCGAAGTTTTTCGTAATGATTAATCAGAACGATCCCATTCAGAACCGCCACCCCGAAGAGGGCAATAAATCCTACGCCTGCCGTAATACTAAACGGCATACCTCGTAAGAACAATCCCAAAATACCACCAATCGCTGAAAGCGGAACAGTGATAAAAATCAGGAATGTGTATTTGAATGAACGGAAAGCAAAGAAGAGCAGCAGAAGAATCAGCATCAATGCTGCCGGAATAGCTATCGCCAAACGTTGTTTCGCATTTCTCAGGTTCTCAAATTGTCCGCCATATTCAATATAATATCCTGGTTTAAGTTTCAGATGCTTAGTCATTGCCTCATCAATCTGAGCTACAACACCTTCAACATCTCCTCCGCGTACATTCACACCAATGGCAATACGGCGTTGGGTCATATCGCGGTTGATCAGCATCGGACCTTTGACAAATTCAACTTTTGCCACTTCACTCATAGGAATCTGGATGTCCGCAGGAGTACGAACAAAAAGTTTATTCAGATCAAGCTCATTGATGTTCGACTGATTAAAACGGATAACCAGATCAAACTGACGTTCATTCTCGTAAACCACTCCAGCAGTTTCACCCGCATAGGCAGCGCGTATTGTCGAATTTAGTTCATCAATGTTGAGTCCGTGACGAGCAATTTTGTCCCGGTCAAACTGAATAATCAGTTGCGGAAGTCCGATAACTTGTTCCACTTTAACGTCTGTCGCGCCATGTACGCGCTGTATGTATTTAGCCGCTTCGTTTGCCTGTTTAAAAAGCTCTTCCATATCCTCGCCATAGATTTTCACGGCGATATCAGATTTTGAGCCAGTCATCAGTTCATTAAAGCGTAGCTGGATGGGTTGTGATATATTGAATGTCGCCCCAGGTACCTCAGCCAATGACTCACTGAGCAGCGAAGCCATCTCTATACGGTCTTTGGTCGTTTTCCACTCTTTTGCAGGCTTCATAATTACCATAATATCCGCATCTTCGATTCCCATTGGATCCGTAGGGACTTCTGCCGTACCAATTTTTGAAATCACCTCTTTTACTTCCGGTATATTTTCCATCAATTGTCGTTCGGCACGTGTTGCGATTTCAATACTCTCCTTTAACGAACTACCCGGGGGCAACGACATTTGCACCGCAAAATCACCCTCGTCCTGGTTTGGAAGAAACTCTCCCCCCATTTGAGTGAAAATAAGGATGGCCAGAACAAATAGTCCCATTACAGCCGACAGCGTCATATACTTAAACCGGATGGCTAATTCGAGGGTCGGTCTGAAAATCTTCTGAAGTCTTGAGATCATACGATCAGAGAAATTCTCCCCTGCATGAATATTCTTGTTCAGGAACAGCGAACACATCAGCGGAATGTAGGTCATCGACAGAATTAATGCACCAATAATTGCAAAGATCAGTACCTGAGCCATCGGTTTGAAGGTCTTTCCTTCAATTCCGGTCAGCGTGAGGATAGGGAAAAAAACAATCAGGATGATCAGCACGGCAAATGCCGCAGACTGAGCAATCTCTCTGGACGATTTGAAAACCGCAGTTTTCATCTCTGTCTCGGAGAGCTTGCGTCCAGCAAATTTGAGATGCAGGTGCGCCAGAATACTTTCAACAATTACGATAGATCCGTCAATAATAATACCAAAATCGACTGCGCCCAATGACATCAGATTGGCTGATACATTGAAAACCCGCATAAGGATAAACGAGAATAGCATGGCCAGAGGAATGGTGGACGCAACAATAAGTCCGGCTCTGATATTCCCTAAAAAGAACATGAGTACCACAAATACGATGATGGCCCCCTCGATAAGATTCTTTACAACGGTTCCGATATTTCTGTTTACCAAAGCCGAACGGTCCAGATATGCTTTGATATGTACCCCCTCCGGCAACATCTTATTCACCTTATCCACGCGGTTCTGAATTTCACCCATTACCTGATTGGCATTTGCTCCTTTGAGCATTAGGGTAATTCCTCCCACGCATTCGCCTTTACCGTTTTTAGTCATGGCTCCAAAGCGTTTGGCACTCGAGAAGCGAACGCCCCCCAGATCCCGGATGCAGATCGGTATCCCCGAACGGTTTGCAACCACAATTTTTTCAATATCCGTCAGACTCTGAATCATCCCTTCAGAGCGGATATAGTATGCATTATTGTATTTTTCGATATAGCTCCCCCCGGAGTTCTGGTTATTGTTGCTCAGGGCATCGTACACTTCGCTGATTGTCACGTTCAGTGATCTCATTTTATTCGGGTCTACGGCTACTTCATATTGTTTCAGGTAGCCTCCGAAACTCGAAATCTCTACAACCCCCGGAATACCCGATAAATTTCTTTTTACGATCCAGTCCTGAATCGTTCTCAGCTCCATCGGGTCGTATTTATCCTCATACCCCGGCGCTACGTCCAGCGTATATTGGAAGATCTCTCCTAATCCGGTGGTGATAGGCATAAGCTCCGGATTTCCCAGCCCGGGTGGAATCTCCCCCATGACCGTCTGAAGTTGTTCATTGACTAATTGCCGGGCGTCGAGCGTAGGAACATCATCCTTAAACACAACTGTGACGACGGACAACCCATAGCGGGAGACCGAACGGATTTCAGTTACGTTCAGAATATTCGACATCGATATTTCAATCGGAAAAGTTATCAGCTTCTCTACCTCTTGTGGCGAAAGGTTCGGCGAAACAGTAACAACCTGAACCTGGTTGTTCGTAATATCAGGTACTGCATCAACAGGGAGGGTGACCATACAATACAGCCCCAGCAGAGAAATAATCCCCGTTGTGATAAGTATGAAATATTTGTTGTTTAATGAAAATTCAATGATTTTTTTTAGCATAGCGAGTATGACTTAGGCGTTTTTCTTAGATTATGTGTTGTCTGTGAATATTTTAATTAAATAAAATATGAATGTATAGTTATAACGATCCTATCCTAATAAAAGATTAGGATCCTGGGTAAAATGATATTTTTTATCAAATGAAGAAAGAGGGGGGAGGTCTGAGGTAGGCAAATCTGCGGTGAGCGTCCTGCCATCGCAGATACGATTTTGTGTAGCTGAGATTACACTCCTTCTCTTTGTTTTCAAAAAAAAGGTCGTGTACCTGAGCCAGAATAAAGTGGTTGCAGATAATTGGCTCCGTTACTTTTCTTTCCGGGCGCTTTATGAGGTTTTTCCCATGAATGCTGAATTCATGATGCGAAGAGTGGCTTTCGTGCAACTCTTGTACAGCTCCCGATGAAAGTTTAAAGGAATTGAGTATGAAAATATGCGCATGATGATGCGGCACAACATTGTGTGCTAAAATCACCAGATAGATCAGAAGATATATAAATGCACGCTTTTTCATACACTAAATTGTAATGATTACAAAAGTAGCTCTTTTATTTTTATTAATGATGTTATATTTATTCTTTTTGGGTATTTTTGGTCTGTATCAGTCAGGAAGTCGATGGATTAACTATTCTTAGTGCACCATTCTGGCATCTGAGTTGTTACAAGAGTAAGGATTTAGATCTGTTTCTATCTCGTTCAAATCTGTTGAGTCTTTGCTGCTATGCTCTTTTTTACTGGAATATTCTCCAATAAAAATAAGAAATGAGTGGAAAAGAGGAAACCTATCTAAATATTCTTACATTTGTGTTCTTGACAATGTAGAAACATTCGATTATGACGGAAGATATTAAAAAGGTTGAATCAGTAGAAGATCAGCAGATTGAGCAGGAATTCCAAGAGTTGCTGAACGATTATCTGAGCTCCAATCACCGAAAAAAAGTAGAAATAATAACCAAAGCCTTTCTTTTCGCTAAAAATGCACATGCCGGCATGAGAAGGAAATCGGGAGAAGCCTATATTTTTCACCCGATAGCCGTTGCCCGTATTGTTGCGCGCGAGATGGGTCTTGGTTCTACATCCATTGTATCGGCTTTATTACACGATGTTGTTGAAGATACTGAATATACGGTGGAGGATATCCGTATGATGTTTGGGGATAAAGTCGCCGAAATTGTTGAAGGTCTTACCAAAATTGCCGGAGGTATCTTCGGGGATAAGACGTCGTCGCAGGCCGAGAATTTTCGTCGCTTGCTTTTGACCATGGCGAAAGATGTCCGCGTGATTCTTATCAAGATGGCTGACCGTCTTCACAATATGCGTACTCTTTCTTACATGAATCCCGCCAAACAATATAAAATTGCCGGCGAGACCCTCTATCTCTATGCGCCACTTGCTCACCGGCTCGGACTGTTTGCCATCAAAACAGAGCTGGAAGATCTGAGCTTCAAGTATGAACATCCCGAAATCTACGGCACGATTAAGCAAAAGATTGACGAAACGGCTTCGGCTCGTTCCCGTTTGTATCTGAATTTTGCTGATCCGATCATCGATAAACTCGATGGAATGGATCTGCACTATGACATGAAGGAACGTGTGAAGTCAGTCTACTCCATCTGGCAGAAGATGCAGAATAAAAATATTCCCTTCGAAGAGGTCTATGATCTCTACGCTGTTCGTATAATTTTCCAACCACGCGATGGCTTTACCGAAAAACAGGATTGCTGGAATATCTACAATGTGATCACCGGTATTTATATGTTGCACCCCGATCGTATCCGCGACTGGGTGAGCCGTCCGAAAGCCAATGGATATCAGGCATTGCACTGTACGGTTATGGGTCCAAACGGACAATGGATCGAAGTTCAGATCCGAAGTCAGCGTATGGATGATATTGCCGAACGCGGATTTGCTGCTCACTTTCATTATAAGAATGTGGGAATGGGGGACGAAAACCGGGAGTTGGATAAATGGCTTGAAACCGTGAAAGTGATTCTCGAGAATCCCGAACCTGTGGCGATGGATTTCTTAGACACCATCAAACTTAATCTTTTCGTATCCGAAATATTTGTCTTTACTCCTAAAGGAGAGATGAAGATGATGCCTTTGGGCGCAACAGCACTTGATTTTGCATATTTGTTGCATACCGACATTGGAAATCACTGTATCGGGGCTAAGGTCAATCATAAACTCGTTCCTTACAGTTATAAACTGCAGAGTGGGGACCAGGTGGAGATACTCACCTCCAAAGCACAACGCATCAAAGAAGAGTGGTTATCTTTTGTAATCACTCCTTTAGCCAAAAATAAAATCAATGGAGAACTTCGTAAGCGACGTCGCTCTATTATTCAGGAAGGCGAGAAGCTGGCCGATGAGTTCCTGAGCAAACATGTAGACCCGAATGCTTTAATCGTTAAGATTATCGACTCTTTCGGGTTTGCTTCCAAAGACGATCTGTACTATCGGGTCGGAAATAAAAACTTCGTACTGGATAATGCCGTACTGGATAAAGTCAACGGTAAAAAAAGCTTTCTGCGTGCTATTCTTCCTTCCTTTATTGCTCTGGGGAGCGATACCAAGAAGGAGTATAAGAACACCACAGCAAATCCTCAGGAGAGCATAGATAAGAAAAAAGATTATCTGCTCAATGAACAGGAGTGCGGAGGTCAGTACCATCTGATGCCTTGTTGCAACCCGATCCCGGGAGATGAGGTGTTAGGCTATATTAATACCGATCAGGTAGTTGAAGTTCACAAACGTCAGTGCGAGGTGGCCATGCGATTAAAAAGTAGTTATGGCAGAAACCTCTTAAATACGCAGTGGGCAGATTTCAAAACCAAAACCTTCCCGGCGACCATCATCATTGATGGTATCGATGGTATGGGGGTGCTCTTTAATATTGCCGGAGTACTCACCAAAGAGATGACCACCAATATGCAAAGTGTCCACATTGAGACAAAAGATGGAATTTTCGAGGGCTATTTCTCTGTGTATGTGCATAGCGTTGATGAAGTAAATGCTCTTTGCAAACGTTTGCTGGGTGTCAAAAACCTCCGCAGGGCAGTACGCAAAGAAGATTGATAATACATAAGAAACAGAGGTATGATTGTAATTCTTTCTCCTGCGAAGTCGCTGGATTACGAAAGTAAGATGCCGGAAGTCAAGCCTTCGCAGCCACTTTTTGCCGCACAGGCTGTAGCACTGAATCAGATTATTCAGCCCTGCTCGCCTGCAGAACTATCCGATCTGATGAAGATCAGTCCACAACTGGCAATGCTGAATTTCGAAAGAAATCAGTCCTTTATGCATCCTCAAACATCCCGGCGTCCAGCCGTTCTGGCATTTGACGGTGATGCATACGAGGGAATGGATCCTTATACGTTCTCAGCGGCAGATTTTTCGTTTGCTCAAAATCATCTTCGGATTTTGTCCGGACTTTACGGAGTTCTGCGACCTTTGGATGAGGTGAAACCCTACCGGCTGGAGATGGGAATCAAACTTCCGAATCCGGCAGGCAAGAATCTCTATCACTACTGGTCAGAGACTCTGACTACCTATTTTGACGAACTGTTGAAAAGTGATGATGGATTGTTGATAAATCTCGCATCCGAAGAGTATTCTAAAGCCATCAACCTCAAAGCTCTGGCATGCAAGTACCGGATTATTACTCCTGTCTTCAAAGATAACCGGGGAAACGGGTTGAAGGTGATTTCATTCCTCGCTAAAAAGGGACGAGGCATGATGACACGCTACATTATGCAGAATAAACTCACCGATCCCGAGCAGATTAAGCATTTCGAGGGCGGAGGGTATGCGTATAGCGAAGAATTATCCACACCGGATCAATGGGTCTTTATCCGGTAAAACAGATAGATAAACAAGGAGTAGCCAGAGGGTTACTCCTTGTTTGTTATTACGTATCCATCGATATAATTATCTAAATTAACAACCTCACGTTTGTATACCTTAACTTAAACCTCTATCTTTGCCCCCCGAATTAAAATGAGTAAAAACCCAGAGAGTTAACTACTCTCCGTGTGCTTGGTAAACCACGTAAAAAACAAGAGTTATGGATAAAAATAAAGTATCTGTTCCTTTCATGATCCTTGGGATCGTGTTTTGTGTATGTCTTGTCGTTTCTAACATCTTAGAAACAAAATTGATCCAGCTTGGCCCAACTACCGCAACGGCCGGATTAATTGTCTTTCCTTTATCTTACATTATTAATGACTGTATTGCTGAAGTCTGGGGATTTCGTAAAGCGCGCCTGATTATCTGGAGTGGTTTTGCCATGAACTTCCTTGCTGTATTTTTCATTCAGCTGGCAATACATCTTCCCGCTGCCTCTTTCTGGGAGCATCAGGATGCATTTGCTACAATTTTCGGATCGACACCACGTATTGCAGTTGCCAGTCTACTGGCATTCCTTGTTGGTTCATTCCTGAATGCGTATGTCATGAGCCGTATGAAAATCATGACTCAGGGGAAATACTTCTCCTTGCGTGCCGTAGTTTCTACATTAATTGGTGAATCGGCTGACTCACTGGTATTTTTCCCGATTGCATTTGCAGGGATTGTGCCTAACGATGAACTTCTGATGTTGATCCTTACTCAGGCGATCCTGAAATCTGCGTATGAATTCTTCATTTTACCTTTGACGCTCAAAGTGGTGAAGTATGTAAAACGTATTGATGGCAGCGATGTGTATGATACAGATATTTCTTACAATATTCTGAAAGTGAAAGAAGTCTAACTTAAAGTAAACCGACAAATGAATAATCCGCAAGAGTCATTATCTCTTTTAGGGAATGCAAAGACCGAATACAAAAACGATTATGCACCCGAGGTACTTGAAGCATTCAATAACCGCCATACCGACAACGATTACTGGGTAAGATTCGATTGTCCTGAATTTACCGGGCTTTGTCCGATCACGGGGCAACCTGATTTTGCAACCATCGTTATCAGCTATATCCCTGATGTGAAAATGGTAGAGAGCAAAAGTTTAAAACTATATCTGTTTAGCTTTCGCAACCATGGAGCATTTCACGAAGATTGTGTAAACATCATCATGAAAGATCTGATCCGTTTGATGGATCCAAAATACATCGAAGTTACAGGCATCTTTACGCCACGTGGTGGAATCAGTATCCATCCGTATTGCAACTATGGACGTAAAGGCACACAATACGAAGAGTTGGCAACAACTCGTCTGTTCAATCATGATAAATAAATGCAAAGAGAGACCTCTGACTTAAACAGAGGTTTCTCTTTTCTCTTTTCGGTAAAAGCCGGTTCCGTTTCGTAATGATGCTGAACCGGCTTTTCTTATTTTTTACGGTGATTAAAAAAAAGTATATGAAAAAATACATATACTATTAAAATAATGTTATTTTTGTGCGAATAAGCTCTTCTTTTGTCCGATCCCCGTTGGATTGGTATTGAGTTTAGAAATAGAACCTTACGTTTGTACATGTCTGTGGATTCAGCGTTTTCCAAAAAGAGTCCGGACGAATTATAGTATGAGAAACACGTCTTTGTTTGCATTTTATTCTTTTTTCTGAGAAGGAGTAATCACGCTTAGTTAGTAGTCAATTTCCGATTATATTAAATTAAATTTATTTGCATGAAGAATCTTACGAATTTAAAATGTGTGGCCACTGTGCTTACTTTTCTGAGTATGCCACTGTTCGCACAGGTCAATGAGTCTGCTTCGGTCAACGAAGGAGTGATGCGAGTCAAATTAAAACCTAAACTATCCAGTGTTCTTGCGAAGTCAAGGAGCCTCCAGGGAAACATGGTGATAGGTCATGTGAAGCTCGATGCCGCGAATAAGTCTGTCAGGGCGTACCGTATGCAGCGAGTATTTCCCTACAATGAAAAACACGAAGAGAACTACCGGAAGTATGGTCTTGACCGATGGTACGAGATCTATTACGACAAATCCATCCGAGCTTATGACGCTCTATCTAATTACTATGCGATAGAAGATATTGAAATCGCTGAACCTTCTCTTGAAATTGAATTGATTGGAACAAATCAATCCACTCAACCCTTCAATATTTCTGAAATAATCAATGATCCTTATTTAGCAAAACAGTGGCATTATCAGAATACAGGTGATGTTCTACCCAGTCGTAAAGGGGCAGATATAAATCTGTTCAATGCCTGGAGTGTCACTAAGGGGAATCCCAATGTTGTGGTAAGTGTAGTTGATGGTGGGATTGATATAGCGCACAACGATCTTAAAGATAATCTTTGGGTAAATACAGCCGAGCTGAATGGAACTCCCGGAGTCGATGATGATGGGAATGGATTCATTGATGATATTCATGGGGTGAATTTCGTAGACCTGACGGGTAAGGTAACTCCCCACGAACATGGTACGCATGTGGCAGGTACGATTGCCGCCTCCAATAATAATGGACTTGGAGTAGCCGGAGTAGCCGGGGGGAGCGGAAATAAAGATGGAGTCAGACTGATGTCTTGTCAGGTCTTTAACTCCAAAGGATTATCCGGGAACTTTGCCCGTGCCATTGTCTATGGTGCCGATCAGGGAGCTGTAATCAGTCAGAATAGCTGGGGGTACAAATCTCCCGAAGTCTATGAGCAGGTTGTGTTAGACGCGATTGATTATTTTTCAGCAGAGGCCGGAAACTATCCGGGGTCACCGATGAAGGGCGGGGTTGTGATCTTTGCTGCCGGAAATGAAAGCAGTTCAGAGAAGTTCTATCCGGGGGCATACGAATCAGTGATCAGTGTTGCCTCTATGGGACCAGATTTCAAAAAAGCATCCTATTCCAATTATGGCGATTGGGTCGATATCGTAGCTCCGGGCGGGGAGTCCGGTCATGGAACAACGTGGGGAATTTTCAGTACTTACCCCGAGAACCGTTATGCCTACATGGACGGTACCTCTATGGCATGTCCTCATGTATCCGGAATCGCAGCTTTGGTTGTATCCAAATTTGGCTCACCTTCTTTCACAAATACACAATTAAAAAAACGGTTACTCACGGCTTCTCAAAATATCGAGCAGTATAATCCCGACTTTATCGGCAAGTTAGGCAGCGGATATATTGATGCATTTAAAGCCCTTGCAGTAAACGGATTCATTTCCCCTGAACAGATTACCGATTTTGCCGTAGAGGGTGTTGCTCAGGACTTTGTCCAACTGAGCTGGAGTGCCGTGAAAGATAATGATGACGAAAAGGCGTATCGTTATGAGGTGTACTATTCAAAAACGCCGGTATCAGAAGCTCAGCTCAACCAGGCGAGTGTCTATTCGGTGAAACAATTTGATACACCAGTAGGTCAAAAGATGAATATAACCATCACCGGACTTGATCCA
>JBOFXU010000359.1:0-5124 GCA_051654305.1 Bacteroidales bacterium
CAGAGCCTGGAAAGCAAATAATCCAGAAGGAATTGTCGTAAGCTACGTCAATACAACGGCTGAGGTGAAAGCCGAAACCGACTATTGCTGTACATCGGCCAATGCACTAAAGATTGTAAGATCTCTGCCAAAAGATAAAAATATCCTTTTCGTACCGGATTACAATCTGGGACATTACATACAGAAGGTGACAGGACGTAAAATGGAGATCTGGAAGGGGAACTGCTGTGTGCATCAGAAAATAACAACAGAGATGATCGTTAAGAAGATTCAGGAGTACCCCGATGCGGATATCCTGATTCATCCCGAATCATTCTGTTCTCATGACGATCGCATCCTCAACACTCCCGTATGCTATCTGTATTCCACTTCCGGAATCATTCGTCATGCGAAAGAGTCGCACAAAAAGCGCTTTGTGATTGCCACTGAAAATGAAACAATCCACAAATTGCAAAAAGATAACCCCGACAAAGAATTTATTCCGGTAGATGCTAAAACCATTTGCGGGTCAATGAAAAGGGTAACCCTGAAAAGTGTTTATGAGGCTCTTGAAAAAGAGCAATATCAGGTTGTCATTTCAGAAGAACTGGCAGAAAAGGCACTGCTTCCGATACAAAGAATGATGAGTATCGGGTAGGGGGAGCAAGAAAATCTGATGGTTTTGGTTAGTCCTGAGATCATCAGATTTTTTATTTTAAATTGATCCGTTATAAAGTAATACTTGAATCTATATTTTTCTTCAATGCAAGCATTTTAAAATTAGGGGTTGTATAGGTGATAAATAATTGTATGATGTTCATAATAAATGGTTTGCAAATAATGTTATATTAGATATTTAAAATGGGAAAGAAACAGGTTATAATATTTATGGAATCTTTGAATGCAGGAGGTGCTGAGAAAGTTTTATCAGATCTGCTCAAAGGTCTTGATTATTCGCTCTTTAATATTACACTTCTACTGTTCTATAAAGAAGGTGTCTATTTGAACGATATACCAAAGAATGTAAATGTATTGGGATTATTTACATCTCGAAATATTCTGTCTCGTTTATTCTTTAAATTAAGCCGTAATGGCTATGATTTACCATTAAAGTATTTATTGAAAAGTAAACTCAATGATCAATATCAATTAACGGTTTCATTTATGGAAGGGATTCCATTGAAAATGCAGGAATTATATAATCCTAAAGTTCCTGGAATATCATGGGTTCATACAGATTTGTTAGCAGATCACTGGACTTCATCTTTTTTTCTTCCGGGAGTGGAAAGTATGATCTATTCAAAAAGTAAGCAGATACTATTTGTGTCAAGAGTATCTCTGGATAATTTTAAGAAAGTGTTTCCAGAGATAAATACTTTGATGAGTCCTTTCTATAATCCAATTGATAGAGAGGCAATACAGAAAAATATTGATATTCAAAAATATGATGGTCAGTTATTTAGAATAGTTTCAGTTGGTAGGCTTACTGTTCAAAAATCGTATGATAGGTTAATCGAAGCTATTAATATTTTAAAGAGTAAAGGATTACAAGTACATTTAAATATTGTAGGAGATGGTCCGTTAAAAAATAATCTCCAGCTTTTAGTAAATGAACTCAATCTGAATAATGAGATTACTTTTTGTGGTTACGTAAAAACCCCATATACAATAGTGGCTAATTCAGATTTATTTGTTAGTTCATCCTATGTTGAAGGATATTCTTTGGTCATTTGCGAAGCTCTATGTTTGGGTATTCCTGTACTATCTACAGAAACTGCTGGAGCATTGGAAATACTTGAAGGAGGATATGGATATATTGTTGACCATACTTCAATAGCTTTGGCGGATGGGATCGAGAAACTTATTAATAATCCAAGTTTACTCAAACATTATAAGTTGAAGGCAAAAGAAAAAAGTCTTTATTTCGATATTAATAAAACAGTGAGAGAATTTGAAGGTTTGTTATTAAAAAAATATGAATAGATGATTGTGAATCAATTAAAGGTAGGTGCACTAATTTCATATTTGACGCTCTTTATTAGTAATATAATAGGATTGCTTTATACTCCATTTATGCTTCAGGCGTTAGGTCAATCTGAATTTGGTCTATATTCTTTGGTCGGGACTGTTGTTGGTTATCTTACAATTCTTGATTTTGGATTTGGGAGTGCAATTGTTCGTTATGGCTCTAAGTTTATAGCTAATAGCTCAAAAGATAAACTCTCAGATATGTTGGGGATGTTTTTTATTATATATAGCGTGATAGGAGTATTAGCGTTATTGTTTGGGTCTGTAATATGCTTTAATTTGGATTTGTTTTTTGAAGATTCAATGTCCGTATTTGAGATAAAACAAGCACAGATAATGGTTGCTATATTAGTTTTAAATTTAGCCTTTACATTTCCATTGAGTATATATACTTCTATTTTAACTATTTATGAGCGATTTGCCTTCCAGAAGATGGTGAATTTAGTTAGAGTTATACTTAATCCTATTGTTTTGGTTTTGGTATTGGTGTTAGGTTATAAAGCTATAGCAATGGTGGTAGTAACATCAATCTTCAATATAGCTACACTAATAGCAAATGCTATTTATTTTAAAAGAAGAATAAATATTCCAATAAGATTTAAAACATTTGATTACTCGTTTTTAAAGGAGATTTTTCAGTTTTCGGCATTAGCATTTATTCTTGGAATTCTGGATAAATTTTATTTTCAGTTTAGTCCTTTTCTATTAGGAAGTATTATTGGGACTGTAGCTGTTTCTGTTTTTTCAATAGCTTTGCAGATGAGAGGATATTTTTCATATTTTTCAGGAGCCATTAGTGGAGTCTTTCTTCCAAGAATTTCGGCATTGATTAATAATAGCAAAAACCAGGTGGATTTAACCGAATTGTTTATTAAAATAGGACGCTTACAGTTTTATATAATAGCTTTATTATATACTGGTTTTCTGTTATTTGGGAAAGGTTTTATATTACTATGGGCAGGAGCTGATTACGTTGAAAGTTACTATGCTTCAACTTGGCTTCTTACCCCTTTTTGTATTGCATTAATCCAAAATTTGTATTATCCAATTGCCCAGGCTATGAATAAACAAAAGAAATTAGTGTATATTTATTTAGTGATTTCAATAATAACAATTATCTTGTCATATCTATTGATTCCGAGATATGATGTTTTAGGAGCTGCAATAGCTGTTTCTTCGGCTACATGGATTGGCGAAATAATTTTGAAAAATATATATTTTAAGCGATCTCTTAAAATCGATGTTATTAGATTTTGGACAGAAATGATTAGACCATTTTTAGTAGTTGGATTACTTTGTTTATTGTTCCATTTCTTCAATTTTAATGTTGACACATGGAGAGCTCTTTTGATTGCAATAGTTATATATACTATTATATATTTTGTAAGCTGCTTTGTCTTTTTATTCAATAACTATGAGAAAAACATAGTGTTGAATTCAATAACCAAAATAAGATACGTAATTACACATTAAGATGATTGAAAAATACAAATTAATAACAAAAATATTAATCCCTGTTTTATGGGTATACTCAATATTTGGGTTCATATCAGACGAATTTTTGACCTTTCTCGGAAGTGCAAGATCGCCTATTTTCTTTCTTTGTGATATTATTATTTTTATAATAGGCTTTATTTTATTGAAAAAAAGGTGGGACTATTATTTACTTTTCTCATTTATAGTTATTTCATACATTTCTACTGTGATGCAAAATAACTTGGGAATATTGACTTATTTAAATGGACTAAGAGATTTTATACCACTACTAGTCTTTGCCCCAATTTTTTTGTATTTTAAAGAAGAGAACGAAAGATATGAGTATTTTAAAGAAAAGATGGATAGATTTATTCTCTTGTTTTTGATTATTCAGATACCTTGTTCATTATACCAATTTTTACTTTATGGTGCAGGCGATTTAGTAGGAGGAAGTTTAGGTTGGTATTCGTCTGGGATACTTTCTACTTTGGTTTTCTTATTAACATTTTATAATCTCTCTAAAAAAAGAAAACCAGACCAGAGTCTTGGCCTTTTTTTTATCGAGAATCGATATTATTTGATATTGTTGTTGCCTGCATTCTTAAATGAGACAAAGATTACCTTTATATATTTAATTTTGTTTTTCATGCTTTTTCTGAGAATTGACAGATACATTCTTATTCGCTTCATGATAGCAAGTCCTTTTGTTGTTGCAGTGCTCGCGTTGGCAATTAATATTTATTTGATAGCTACTGGTACAAGTGAGGATTTTTTGTCATTAGATTATTATACTGAAATGTATCTGATGAATGAAGATTCTGTAAATTTTGCTATGTCTTTGAATGATGGGAGTGAAGATGTCCCTCGCTTTAGTAAAATAATAGAAGGATTGAATCTTTTATTTTCAGAAAGTAAACAGCAGTTAGGTTTTGGGTTGGGGCATTTTAAAGGAGGAACAACGCTTCAACAAACTTCATTTTCAGATCAATATCAATGGTTATTATTTGGTTCAGTGCCTTATATATTCTTTGTATTTATACAATTAGGGATAATAGGTTTGGGTTGGCAAATATTTTTTTGGATTAGAGCTTTCGAATACGATCGTAAAAATGATCACAATCTGAATATTCAGTTTTTTGTTTTTGTTATTTATTTGTTAGTGTTATTTTATAATGATTCTTTTCGGAGCTTCTTACAAGTCTTCTTAATGTTTTATACTTTCTATCTAACGAGTAGTGAGGAAAGTATTCAATTAGATATATCGGAGAAACATGACCCTACAGCAAAATAAAAAGAAAATATTATTAGTGTCAGCTAATCAATATGGCTATTTTATCGATCATTACTATTTATCCATTGAGCTTTCAAAGTATTGTGAAGTTGAGGTTTTAAGTATGAATGATGATAGGCCTCATTTAGAAAGTATTCATGGTGTAAAAGTGCTTGAGTTTGAGAAGTTAACAAAGCTGAATAGAGCCTTTCGGTTCAGGGATTTTTTAAGTAAAGTCCCAGACAATTCTTATAATTTAGTTATTGCATCATATTTTAAAGGTATTGCAATTTGCGCACACGAAATTAACCGAATAAGTAATAATTCATATATTGATATTCGAACAGTTGATGTAGCTAAAAACGATTTTA
>JBOFXU010000360.1:0-3206 GCA_051654305.1 Bacteroidales bacterium
CGGAAATAAAATTACATTAGGCAATTTACAGAAATAGGGTAGTATGTATCTGCGCGTACATACTACCCTATTTTTAAGAAAAACCGTATTTTGCGGCCTAAAAGTACTATTCTGCCGATAAAAAAGTAATTCTGCGAAACGCGGACACTATTAACACACTTATTATCAGAGACAGACTTAACACATCCTGCTTTATATATACAGAGACCAACTCTTTTCAGTAAAATTTATCGCATTCTCGGCGATTAGGAGTTTGACATAATGGTAGAAAACAATGCCTATTTATAACAGTATAAAAAGAGCAGCTACATGTCGATATTTCACGGATGAATCCCTGATGCGATACACCCAAAATCTTGTAATAAAAAAAGGATCCGGAAGGTCCGGATCCTTTTTACTGTTATTCTTAACTTCTTATTTTAGATGGAAAACTGACACTAACCGGTTACTTACTGAAGATCATATTGGAGTTTCTGTAACCTGCGTTATTCATGTACCAGTTACTATATTGAACTCCTAAAGAGGAGGCCCATGGAGAGAACTTAGTGTAAGCACCACTAATAATTTGTTTTTCTATTGGGTAGTAAAACATCTCTGGAAGATGAATGGCAAATGGCATATTATTGGAAGCTACATAGTACCTGCCTAATCCGACATTTGTCAAATCCTGACCGGTTGAGAAAAAAGCGGGATCAGCTTTATCTGTCGGGTGATACCCTGCTAAATGGACCTCCTTGGTTCTTTCTCCTGAACCACTCTGAATAATAATATATGGATTATAAGGAGGGGTTGTCACAGAGGTCACTATCTGAGGTGTAACGAACCGAAGATTAAAAGTAATCGTTTTGTAATTTCTGACCGGATTACTCATATCTGTATTGATGAAACTTCCCGGAGGGGCACCGAACAATTTATACACATCATCAAAGAAGATGATATTTGCTTTAGACTGACCGGTCTCAAGACCTTTTCCATCAAGAGTTAAATTAGTTACTGAACCACCTGTTACACTGAGCGATTGTACAGCCGCCGGCGAAACTCCAAGCTCCATAGCAAAACCATTGAGGTATTTTGCCCCGGATGCTCTGACGCGAATTGTACCACCAATTCTAACAAGTAAATTCTGAGCACTCATATAATGGATAATGTTGTAATCACACACCATATCATTCATATCATTGTCACCTTGTGCAGGCCATAGATCTTCAAATGCTAAAGATCCATAAAGATTGTTGCCCGGATAATGCAATGCATATGCAAGTGTCGGATCATTAGGGAATTCATCACTTTCATCTAACACCCCATCTCCATCAATATCACCATTTTCTGCACGATCAATATCAGCTAAATTTATTGTTTCAGCAGCGGAGAAAGGAGTAGGTATTACATAAAATATAGCATCATTAAAATCTTGGTCACAACTGGCAATATCGCGACGTTTATCCTCAAAAGCAAGAACCATCAAGTTGCGGATATCGTCATGAAGCAACACTACGTGTTGTTTTAAACTTGCATTGGATTCGATGTTAAATTCAGCATCAGAATAGCTTGTGTACAAACCATTACCTACTGCTTTAGTTGTTGTATTGAATCCATTTGCCACCAAGAACCACGCTACAGTTGTACCGGCAGGGAAAGAGTCCTGATAAGCAGAACCATTCCAGTATTTTAAATGTACTCTATTTCCTTTCAATAAGCCGCCGCCTGAATTCAGGAAGGATACATTTGGAAACACAATATTTTTTCTCACACCGGTCATCGATGACGGAGGATTGTTGGTTGGATAAGTGTAATATCCGAGGGCATTCGTAAATCCAGCTCCTTCGTGTACGAAAGCAATGTCAACTACAGCTTTTTCATTTAGCACTAAATTATATTCAAGTGTTGGCTGAATGAATTCGGGATGGCTTATTCTTAGGTCAATTCCTTCCGGTAAGGAAGTGCTGATATCGAGCAATAAGCCTGGCGAAACTACATCAGTCGTATAGATATTGTCTGGAACTCCATTAATATTCCATGGAGCTAACGCATAACCATTGGTAACACTGACGGTGGAGTAAGCTCCCTTAGTGGCAGCCTTAGTTTCAGCTGTTACATCAAAAGTGATCACGTCACCAACAACATTTGCCATAATGAAATCGGGAAAACCGAGACTCTTCACGCGCATGTAGAGGTTAGTTACGGCTGTTGGAATACGCATCTTGCCTGAAAATTTGCCTTTATTATCTGTAATCCCCTTAAAAATCGGATAGAGATCAGTATTGAACTGTTCTTCTCCGTCTATTAATTTAAATGGATTTTGATCATAAATATCAAAACGCAACAAGCCCATTAACCCCGTACCCTGATTTAAGTTAACTGTAAGAGTGTAATCTTTAACAGTGTTGAATTCGAAATATGTAGGTGTCTCATCCGGTGTATCAGGAACCGGATTCACACTTGAACTTTTATCACAAGAAAACAAAACAAGTGTGAGGGCCGCACAAGTAAGACCCAGAAGCGACACGAACCTGCGTCTATTTTTTTTCATAGCCCCATAAATTAAAATAATTAGCAATAGAGAATTAGCGAATACCATACTATAACATTCGCTTCATTATTTTGTTCTACTCAACATATGCAAATAATGTAAATAATTAATATAAAATCATAGCATTTAAGGCCTGCGGAATATTTTATTAAAGATCCATTAATTGGGATCTTTAAGTATGAATAACGCGCTGAATTTAGCCCCTTTTTACTGTATTTATTTCAATTCTCACTTCTCAAAAGAACATTCAAAGCAAACGGCTACTTGCTGTAAATCTTATCCGAATGCCGATATCCCTCATTATTTATATACCAGTCGTTGTATTGAGTTCCATAAGAAGATGCCCATGAATTAAACTTTGTGTAAGCACCACTTATTATTTGTTTTTCTACCGGATATGAAAAGGATTTCGGGATAAGTATTGCGAACGGCAAATTATTTAGGCCTACATAATATCTGCCGAGTGTAACATTTGTCAGATCCTGACCGGTTGAAAAGTAGTATGAGTCGGCTTTATCCGTCGGCTCATACCCGGGCAGATGTACTTCTTTCACTCTTTCCCCTGACCCGCTCTTAATAATAATATATGGATTATAAGGAGGAGCTGTTACTGTGATTGGATTCTGAGGGGTATTGAACTGAAGGGCAAATGTAATTGTCTTATGACTTCTTAAAG
>JBOFXU010000361.1:0-2416 GCA_051654305.1 Bacteroidales bacterium
TGATTCATTACGAAATCGTAGGGAGTATGATCCATTTTCTCGAGAATACGCTCAGCATTACGCAGAATCATGGCGCGTTTTCCCCAGGAGATAACAGAGGTTATCAGTCCCGATATTTCTATATCGCGGATGTCTGTAAATCGTCGAGGAAACTGAACAGGATCGTCGTTGATAAAGCTGCTTACGTTATATTTTGAAGAGAGCCGGTCAAGCCGGCTCTTTAGTTCTATATCAATCGTGTTATGCATTTTGAGAAGCGATAATAGGACTGTTCGCTAAATATTCCGGATCGTTGGCATAGATGTAAAGTACAGATCCGTTTTTGATTACGTCAATAATTTTTTTGCTCAGAGATTGAGGCAGAGCAGGACAGCCCTGACTTCTCCCCAGTCTTCCTGTGGCTTTGATAATAGAAGGGTTAGCGTAGGGTGCACCATGAACCACAATAGCTCTTTCGCGTGCACGGTCGTTTATCCCTTTTTCCAGTCCGTCTAACTGCATAGAGTATCCGTTTTTCCCCATGTAGGTTCCACCTGTAAGGTAGAAGCCCAGAGAACTCTGGTAAGAACCGTTCTTATTTGAGAATTTTGTAGCATACTTCAAGCCACTGTTGCGTCCGTGAGAAACGACAGTGTTGAAAAGGATTTTACGTTTTTCAAGATCAATCACGAAAAATCGTTCTTCTGTAGATGCCTTAGTAAAGTCGATAAATGTAAGTAAGTTTTTCTTTTTACCATCAATCTGCTTATATCCTGCAAGTGCTTGTTTAAATGCATTGTAGGGGATCTGACCTTCAAGATGCAGCTCATTGTAAAGCGCTGAATCTGAATCTGTGTCAGTTTCTTCTACTGCAACAATAGCAGTAGAGTCTTCTGTTTCTAGGGTATCTGTAGTCATTTCTGACTGAGAAACAAAAGTAGTAGTTGATGGTTTAAATCCGTATCCGATAACAACAAGTGAAATAACTCCTAAAACTAAAGTAAATGCTTTCTTTATCATGTAGTATCAATTAAATTTCTATTCAATAACTGCGACCAGCGTATAAAGCGGATCAGACCAGTTGTAGATGAATTCGGCATGCGAAGTTGCATTTCGCACACACATATGCGATCTGGGACTTGTGCCGAGAGAGGCGCGATATTCAATAATTCCCGTTGCCGGAAGATTGACCGGAATACCATGAATATAACCACCTGCTGAAAAGCGGGATGCATAAGGAGCAAAACCGCCTATCTCATTAGATCCATCCTCGTAGTATTCCATTCTTTTGGTTTGTGTCTGGATGACAAACATACCCAGAGGGGTTCTTTTCTTGAATGGTGGTTGGTAGAGTCCGGTGGTAGCCGGATTCATACTTCTCACGTACCAGGTAGTATCGACGAGTTCCAGCGTTGCGATGTTTTGATTCTTTCGATCAACCACAATAACCTGCTTGAAGATTACCGGACCAATCAAACGAATAAACTTACGGTGTGTGTACCAAATTCCTTCCGGTTCGAAGATGTCAATTCTCGAATAAGCATCACCTGTACTTAGTAAGGACACAAGCGATCCATCTCTGGCATATCTCACCGGGATAGCAAAGTTCTCTTCTTCATAAAGAGGGATACCCTGATTGCGCTCCACTCCAAAAGTATCCTGCATGGTTTTATACTTATTCATGACAACGTCTTTTGCCAGTGGTGGGAGTCCTTTCTGGTTTTTGTAATTCGAGAGAACTCCAAAAGTATAGTTCTCATTCTGAAACTGCTTCAAAGAGTCCAGAATGATACTAATTTTCTTCCATTGAAATTCCCGATCCTCTTTACCTACTTTATAGTTATCCTGTAAAGTGTACTTCGTAAAGGTAAGGTCTTTCTTTATGGTAGCTGACATGCATGCGAACAATGCGATTACGAACAGAGGTAAGAAATATTTTCTGAAACGTGGTTTCATGATTTTGGGTGTTAGTTACCTTTCTTCATTGCTCTAAATCAAAGATAATGAATAAGATGGATTAGAATTTGGTTTTATATATTATTGAATTGTATTAGGGAAGAATATGAGATCGAGATGGCATGGTATATGATTCGTTTGAGATCGTGGAACGTCCATCAGAATGGGTTTTGCGTCTGTCGTACTTCTGTAAATGAGAGAAATAGGGCTTTGAGGCTATTTTTCTCCTTTCCTATCGAAATCAAATGCTTGCAATATGCACACTGCTACTAAATCTGTAAAAATCGTCTTTCACTAATATATAAGTAACAGTTAGGCATTTTGTTTTGATTGTAGGATGATCAAATTTAACTATTAATTTCCGGAGCTTACACAATAGGGGGATAAAAAAAAGAGGTTATCGGGTACGTGCCCCGATAACCTCTTGATGTGTTTTTTATTAGAAAACAGGAAGTTGATAAATGAATCCTGTAGAAAGTTG
>JBOFXU010000362.1:0-3453 GCA_051654305.1 Bacteroidales bacterium
GTTACTCAGGATAAAGCCTGGCTTGAGAATACCGGCTGGCCATTACTTCAGGCTACAGCCGATTTTTGGGTAAGTCGTTCCGAAAAAGATGATGCAGGTAAATATCATATCAATAATGTGGTGGCAGCCGACGAATGGGCAGAAAATGTGGATGATAATGCATTTACAAACGGAGCCGCCAGAGTGAATTTGGAGGCTGCGATCAAAAGTGCACGTATTCTGAATAAACCTGTTCCAAAGCAATGGAGTGAAGTAGCAGATAATCTTCAGATCCTGTCTTTCGAAGATGGAGTTACGCGCGAACATGCATCCTATAAGGGTGAAAATATTAAGCAGGCTGATGTAAACCTGTTAGCCTATCCGCTTGAAATCATTACGGATGCAAAACAGATTGCCAAAGATCTCAGCTATTACGAAGTCAGGGTTCCGGAAAAAGATACGCCGGCAATGACTCAGGCTATATTCGCATTGCTGTATTCTCGTTTGGGTAATGCCGAAAAAGCAGACCACTTCTTCCGCGATGCATATATACCTAATCTAAATCCGCCATTCAGAGTGATAGCTGAAACGAAAGGAGGAACAAATCCTTATTTTGTTACAGGAGCAGGAGGCGTATTGCAAACCGTTATGATGGGTTTTGCCGGCTTGCGTATTACCGACAAAGGAATAGTGCAGGATGCAGCAGGAGTGTTGCCATCGCACTGGAAGTCCGTTACTTTACGAGGTATTGGACCAAAAGGAGAGACATATACGCGTAAGAAATAGAAGGATCTATTTGTTGACGTAAGCTCAACAATCCGCGATGAATGAGATTTCTCGTTGACTGATAATTCATTCCCAAGGCTATTGGCGTTCGTCCAGACTGCCGGGAGTAAAATAAGAAAAAAGGTGTGACTAAGAGTCCAAAGACTCAGAGTGACACCTTTTATCTTTTCGGCTACTATCTAACGTTAGCCTAAGTACGTTTTCAATAATTTACTGCGCGAGCTATTGCGCAAACGGCGTATTGCCTTTTCTTTGATCTGACGAACACGTTCGCGCGTTAAGCCGAATTTGTCGCCGATTTCTTCCAATGTCATTTCCTGACAACCTAAACCGAAGAACATTTTGATAATATCACTTTCTCTTTCGGTCAGGGTACAAAGTGCACGATCAATTTCCTTACAAAGAGATTCGTTAAGCAACGAGCGATCCGCGATAGGCGAGTCGTCGTTTACCAAAACGTCGAGTAAGCTGTTGTCTTCTCCTTCAACAAACGGAGCATCTACTGAGATATGACGTCCGGAAACCTTAAGTGTATCCGAAATTTTATCTACCGGGATGTCTAATTCGTCAGCCAACTCTTCCGGAGAAGGGCGGCGTTCGTTTTCTTGTTCGAATTTAGAGAACGCTTTACTAATCTTATTCAACGATCCTACCTGGTTAAGCGGAAGACGCACGATACGAGACTGTTCGGCCAAAGCCTGAAGAATCGATTGACGAATCCACCAAACTGCGTAAGAGATGAACTTGAATCCACGAGTCTCATCAAACTTTTCAGCAGCACGGATAAGTCCGAGGTTGCCTTCGTTGATAAGGTCGGGTAAGCTTAAGCCTTGGTTTTGATACTGTTTCGCAACAGATACAACGAAGCGAAGGTTCGCACGAGTTAGCTTTTCTAAAGCGCGTCGGTCACCTTTTTTTATCCGTTGGGCTAATTCTACCTCTTCTTCTACTGTAATCAAGTCTTCGCGTCCGATTTCTTGAAGATACTTATCCAAAGAGGCACTCTCTCTGTTAGTGATTGATTTTGTGATTTTTAACTGTCTCATCTTGCAGAATGAAATTTGGATCGCAAAAATAATAATTTATCTCTTGAATATCAATAAACTTCCGATTGAATTTCCTTAAAAAAAGTGGTTAACACATGTAAAGTGTTATCGAGGTTCATATCAATCGTATTTAATAACGTGATGGTCAGTGTATTTGTTGTGCTAAAAGCTCTATTTAATAATATTTATAGATAGTTGTGCGATTGTATTTTTATGTAACTTAATTCGCGAAAAACAAAAATATTTACCTGAGTATGTCAGAAATTTAGCCAGATTTTGAATGCGGGTACTTTTTCTTTGCTGATAAATACGCTGTTTTTTGCCGGGGGCTGTAATAAAACAACCACCTTGCTGTTAAAGTAGGGTTCGATTTTTCGGATAGACTCAATACTGATAATGGTTTGTCGGTTTGCCCGGAAGAAACGGTCGGGATCAAGCTGCTCGATTAATTTGTCCAGAGAGAAGTCGATGATGTATTCTTCTGCATTTTTTGTGACTGCAAAAGTAACTTTCTTTTCTGTGTAAAAATAAGCAATCTCACCCACTTGTAGTGTCCAGAATTTATCGGCTCCTGAAATTAGAAACCTTGTTCTGTATTTTTTGTCTTTATTCACAAGTGCATCTATCATAACATCTCTGTTGGATTGACTCTTTACGGATTGTTTGTATTTACTCGTAAAGGTTTCAAATTTCAGTATAGACGCGATCAATCGCTCTTCCTTGATGGGTTTCAGCAGATAATCGATGCTGTTGACTGTAAATGCCTGAATAGCATATTCGTTGTATGCGGTTGTGAAAATAATCATACTGTCCGGGGCTGATTGCTGCAGAAAGAGGAAGGAATCACCGTCGGAAAGCTCGATGTCCAGAAATATTAAATCCGGATGTGCATTGCTGGCAAACCATTCGTTTGCATCTTCGATGCTTCCGGGAAGGGTAATTACTTCCCACTCCGGACGTATCTTTTCAATCATAGATCTTAGTCGTCGAGCTGCCGGAATTTCGTCTTCAATCAGTACTACTTTTATACTTTTATTCATACAATAGAGGGATGCTAACTTTAAAAAAACCGTTTTCTTCTCTTATCTCAATCTCTTGTTGTGCAATCAATTGATATCTGCCATTTAGGTTTTGCAGACCTCTGCCCGAAGATGGAATACCTTTACGGGGATTGACACGGTTAGAGAACTCCAAGACCTTTGTTTCTTGGTTGTAACGAATGGAAATTGTCATGGGCGAGCGCATCGAAATGGAGTTGTGCTTTACGACGTTTTCAGCCAGCAGTTGAAGGGTGAGCGGAGGTAATTTCCTTTCGTAGAGCTCATCGTTAAATATGATATCCCGGTGAATACAATCTCCGAGTCTCACTTGGTGAAGAAACAGGAATGATTCGAGAAACTCCATTTCATCTTTTAGAGAAACAAGTGTTTTGTCCTGAACAAGCAGAATATATCTGTAGACATCGGAAAGATGCGTTGTGAAAGCAACTGCATTTTTCGGGTTATATTCAATTTCAGAAACTAATGTATTGAGGCTATTGAAGAGGAAATGAGGGTTAAGCTGATTTTGAAGTGCAATGAATCGGGCTTTATTCGACTCTTCGCTCAAATGTGAAGCTTGCTTGTAAAGGTTCAGGGTGTAT
>JBOFXU010000363.1:0-1254 GCA_051654305.1 Bacteroidales bacterium
TTGAATGTATTCTTAGGTGTATTGAACGGAACTGTATTCTCTTTATAACGGTTGCTTTTCAAATATTTTGCATCGATATATGCATATCCTGCCTGCATATGTAACCCTTCGATCGGATAAGCATGAAGTTCAACTTCTACTCCCTGATTGCGCAATGAACCATTTCTTTCGCCATAGCCTTGAGCAACCCATGATCCATTCTGATCTTGCGCCATTACTTCGAGTACCTGGTTATCGTTGTAGATATAGAAGTAGGTCGCATTAAATGAGAGCTTATTCTGGAGAAAATCAGATTTCACTCCGGCTTCAAACTGGTCTGTGATCTCATTCCCTAATGCTTCACCATTTTTCCCGCGCAGAGTAATCGGCGTAAACGTATTCGTATATGTAGCAAACAGATTCACGTTCTGGATAGGTAAATAGGACAACCCTACCGATGGAGAGAATCCTTCTGAGGTGTTCTTAGGTGAAATCTTAGATTTTGAATCTGCAAAAGTGAAAATATTCTCCGTACTAATTACCCCTGTATATCTCAGTCCTAATGAAGCACGAAAATGGTCGCCAAAACTCATGATATTCTGTGCCATAAATCCAACTTTTGAGATGCGAGTATCGGTTACTTTATCTTTCGTCAACGCCGGGAGATTATTAATCTCGTTGTTAATCGGACCATGAATCACATCAATCGTGTCGATTACAGCAGATTTATAGAGTAATTGCGATTTTTCAGTTGTACGGAAATCCATTCCTACCTGGAAGTTGTGCGTTACAACTCCCGTCTTAATCTCTGCCCCTAACAGGTCCATCTGTACCAATGAATGCTTATAGTCATTCTCGTTACTCACCAACAGTCGTTTCAAAAGGGAAGTACCAGCAATCACATTCGAATGTTTATCCACGCGAAAATCATCTTTTCGCTCTGTTGTACGGTTTACGACAGCACGTAGAGTAAGTTTATCCGTGAATCTATGGTTGAACGTAGCCGAAAGAGACTGATTCTCCACTCCTACATTATCTGATTTCAATCCTGTAAAACGGTCAAACGGCAGATCGTAGATCTTCCAGTCATACATGATCGTTCCATTATCGGGTGTACGGTTATCCAGAAGATAGTCATACTGTAGTGTTAGATCTGATTTACTGCCCAGGTTGAAGTGTAGCGAAGGATTGAAATAAAACTTCTCTTTTTCCACAAAAGCTCTGTAACTGTCTGCTTTTTCGTAGGACGTATTCAAACGGAAACTCACTTTTTTC
>JBOFXU010000364.1:0-9689 GCA_051654305.1 Bacteroidales bacterium
CTGCAGGAACAGAGATCGAAATGACAAATAATTTCTATCCATATAACGATGGTGGATTTACAATCTACCCGACTGTAGCAGTTAAATATAACTTCTAAATCAGTTCTCAAGAGAAAAGGCTCTGAACATCCACGCTAAAATGGGATGTTCAGAGCCTTTTTTTATTTTTATCTGTTTGCAAAGATGGACGTTCTTTTCTGAATACCAGGTAGCCGGACTATTCTATTTTGAAGTTCCAAGCACTCCATTGCTGTACTTGATTGCAAGATCGTGTCCGGGATGAACCATATCTCCATGGTTAAATCCTTCCAGCTCTTTTAAAACCACACGCTTGTGCCCCGTCAATTTAAGCATTCTCCATAAATAAGCATTTTCTTCGTAGCGACCGAATAATTCCTCTTCACGATCTCCTGTAATAAGAAGTGTAGGTGGAGCCTCGGCTCTGAGGTGGTAAAGAGGAGCATACTTATCAATAATCGGTTGTAGTTCTCCTATTCCGCGCTCTTTGCGATTGGTGAAATGAGTAATTACCTGAGGACTATAGGGGATAAGAGCAGCGATATTGTTTGCATCAATGTTATGCTTTGACAAGTAGGATTTGTCATAACCAATCATAAGCGTTAGATAACCACCTGCAGAGTGTCCGGAAACTATAATTTTAGTGCTGTCGCCTCCATATTTTGAGATATTCTTGAATACCCAGGCAGTAGCAGCCGCAGCATCCTCAATAATATTGGGCGTGTTTGTTTTGGGCGAGAGTCGATAACCTACACCAACTACGGCATATCCTTTATTTTTAAGTCTCTCGGGGATCTCTCTTCGTCCACCGGTTAGTCCTCCACCATGAAACCAGATGATAGTGGGGAAGTTTGTTGCGTTTGAAGGAATGTAAATGTCTAATTTACACATCGATGAAGCGTAGTCATCGATCGCCTTGGTCCGATAATTGATGTCATTCAGGGGCAGGTCACCCTTTGAGTTTTGGGCAACTAACGAGATGCAGTTGACAATCAATGATAAAAGAAGAATATAAGTTCTCATGTGATTTTGGGTTTAAAAGTGTATAGTGATTGCGAAAGTAGTATAATTAATCAATTGTTAAAAATGTTCGTAAATTACCTCCACTTTTTATCAAATAAGACGAACAATACTGTTTGCAATTTTTTTATTATCTGTTCCATTTTTTATTCTGAATGAAATTGAAGGAGATTCAACTATATGATTCGTTTATATTGGAATAATTCCTTAAGTTTGCCGAAAATTACAAAACAAGTTTATCGTTTTGTAACATTCCTATTTTTAATTATCTGAATTTTCCTACGAAAGACAATGAAAGATCGTCTAAACAAACTTTGGTATCCGATTAAGGATTACACATTAATTTTCTTCGGGCTATTGCTATATGCCCTTGGGTTTACCGGATTTTTAGTTCCGAATGAAATTACAACCGGTGGTATGGGTGGTATTGCCGCATTGATCTTTTATGCTATTAAAGTGCCGATCGATGTCTCTTTTGGTACATTAAATGGAATCCTGTTGTTGATTTCTATTCGTATTCTGGGATTTAAATTTAGTGTGCGTACGATTTATGGTGTTGTCGTATTGACTCTTTTGTTTAAGGTGTTTGGTGCAGTGATTACAGAACCGCTAATCAAAGGAGAGACGTTTATGTCCATCGTGATCGGATCGATGCTTTGCGGAGCGGGAGTAGGACTTGTATTTACCTCTAACGGAAGTACCGGAGGAACAGATATCATTGCTGCGATCGTTAATAAGTATAAGAATGTTACCTTTGGTAGAATGATTCTTTACTGTGATGTTTTGATTATCTCTTGTTCGTATCTTATTTTTCAAAGTGTAGAGAAGGTGGTATATGGTTTTGTGGTCATGGCTATCATGTCTTACACCATTGATATGATTATTAATGGTATACGACAATCTGTGCAGTTTTTGATTTTCTCGAAAGATTACGAGCTTATTGCTGAGACAATTAACAAAGAGGTGAATCGTGGAGTGACTATTCTGGATGGAACTGGATGGTACTCTAAACAGCCGGTGAAAGTAGTTGTTGTGATGGCAAGACGTACAGAGGCAATGACGATTTTCCGTATTGTGAAAGATATTGACCACAATGCGTTTATCTCACAAAGTAATGTTATCGGTGTTTATGGTCAGGGATTTGATCAGATTAAAGCTTAATAAATGATGAAACAATTAGTATTCGCAACCAATAATAAACATAAGCTGGAGGAAGTGCAGGCTATGCTTCCGGACTATCATATTCTGTCACTGTCTGAAATCGGGTGTACGGATGATATTCCTGAAACAGCTGATACTCTTCAGGGAAATGCACTGATCAAAGCTCGCTTTGTGAAGGAGAAATTTGGCTATGACTGTTTTGCCGATGATACTGGTTTAGAGGTGTATGCGCTGGGTATGGCTCCTGGTGTCTATTCTGCTCGCTATGCGGGTGAGGATAAAAGTTCGGAAGCTAACGTATCCAAACTTTTATCAGAGCTTTCCGGAGCAAACGATCGTTCTGCACAGTTCAGAACCGTTGTGGCGCTTATCGAAGGAGATCAGGAGTCTCTTTTTGAAGGTATTGTCAAAGGAGAGATTGCGCAAGAGCGAAGAGGAAGCACCGGGTTCGGATATGATCCTGTATTTATTCCCGAAGACAGAGGATTAACCTTTGCAGAGATGGGGTTGAAAGACAAAAATGAGATCAGTCATCGTGCAAGGGCTGTGAAATTACTGATAAACTATTTGCAAGCGAAATAAAATGAGATATCTCAATCTATTACTTATTCTGTTGTTTTCCTGTTTTAGCATGGTTGCTCAAATACCTGTAGGGGCATGGAGAACCCATTTCTCGTATTCAAATGTGACACAGGTGGTTGAAACTCCCGAGAGAGTTTATGGACTTTCTTCGGGCGAACTGTTCTATTTTGACAAACAGGATCAGAGTCTGGGACTACTGAATAAAGAGAATGGATTAAGTGATAGTCAGATCTTTAATTTTGCTTTTGATAGAGAAAGTCGCTCTCTTGTAATCGCTTATTCAAACGGGAATATAGATATTTTATCTTCAGAAGGAACCATCAATATACCCGATCTGAAGAAGAAAGTGATGGAGAGCGAAAAGCTAACGAATGCTATATCCTTTCATAACAAAACGGCCTATTTATCGACCTCTTTTGGAATAGTCGTACTCAATCTTGTGAAGGCTGAGATCAAAGAGACGTATGTGTTCAATCAGAATACAACCTCTGCACAGGTCTTTGACGGGTATCTTTATTGTACCCGGAACAACCGTGTGTATAAAGGGGCTGTTACGTCCAATCTGATTGACCACGCCAACTGGAAGGAAGAGTCGAATATTGCTATTCGGATATTGCAGCTCTTTAATAATCAGTTGGTTGGGTTTTCTTTTGATGAAAATCTGTATGTAAAGAGTGGTGATAGCTGGAACTGGGTTAAGTATCACCAGGGCATTAAGAATGCAAGTGTAAGTGACAATAGCATGATCGCTTACTCCCGTGATAAACTGTGGCTTTTCCATTCGCTGTCAGATGTGAAAGAGTATGCTTTAAGTCCATTGTATGGTTGTACTTCTTTGAATGGAAATGAAATCTGGATTGCTCAGGCAGACCGAGGAATTAATCTGGTTCAGTGGGACTCTTCGACCGGATTCACTTACCAGGAGGAGAATCTGATTTTAAACGGTCCGTATACGAATAATGCTTTCCAGATGACCGCAACACCTACCCGTATTCTGGCGGTAGGAGGAGAACGTTGGGGGAACCGTGGAGAACGTCCGGCTCAACTTATGTTTTTCGAGGATGAGCAATGGATTAACGTTCAGACCGATACCATTAAAATACAGGGTGGTGCACGTGACTTTATTCGTGTTACCCCGGATCCAGCCGATGAGAATAAGCTATATGTAGCCTCATGGGGCGAAGGATTGTATGAGTTTCATAACGAAAAGCCTGTTGCAATTTATAACAGTGAACGTAATAATTCGAGTATCGAAACGATATTTCCCGGAGAGGCTCATGCGATTAACTATAATCGGGTAGATGGTCCGGCGTTTGATAAGGACGGAAATATGTTTGTTACGAACACAGAAGTGAAAAATGCGATCAAAGTGCGTACTCCTTCGGGGGAATGGAAATCACTATACTACCAGTCCATTGAAAAAAAAGGAACCCTTGGCCACTTAATTGTGGATAAAAATAACTTCAAATGGGTAATCGTCCCTCGTCCGAATTATCAAAAGGGAATATTTGTATTTGATACGAAAGAAACGCTGGATAATGTCTCTGATGATCAGTCCCGTTTTTTTTCTATGTTTTATGATCAGGACGGAAAAATCGTAGATCCTGTTTATTTCTATTGTTTTGTTGAAGATAAGGAGGGCAGTATCTGGATTGGGACAGAACTGGGTCCGTTGCTACTATCAAATCCCCGCCGGGCTTTTGAATCAAACTTCAGATGTACACGCGTTAAAATAGCTCGTAATGACGGGTCAGGACTTGCCGATTATCTGCTTGATAATGTGCAGATCAATGCAATAGCTGTAGACGGAGGTAACCGGAAATGGATGGGGACCGAGTCTAACGGCGTCTACCTGATCAGTGCAGACGGGCAGGAAGAGTTGTATCATTTCACCGTGGAAAACAGCCCGCTACCTTCAAATAAAATTCTTTCCATTGCCGTACATCCTGTTACCGGAGAAGTGTTTTTTGGAACCGAAGCCGGAATTGTGTCTTACAAAGCAGAGGCTACAGAAGGGAAAAAATCTTATGCAGAAATATATACCTATCCAAATCCGGTGAGACCTGAATATGAAGGTCCAGTAACTGTTGCCAATCTTCAGACGAACTCGCTGGTCAAAATTACGGATATAAATAACAATCTTGTCTTTGAAGGTCGCTCTACCGGAGGACAGCTTGTGTGGAATCAACGTAACCTTCGCGGCGAACGAGTTTCATCCGGGGTTTATCTGGTTTATGCTACCCCGGAAACAGGATCCGGTGGCGGAGTTACAAAGATCATGATTGTTCGCTGATACTACAGGTAAAGTCCGTTCTCGCGAATATATTCATACACACCATCCGGGTAGAAGTATTGAAGTTGCTTATCTGCTCGTATGGATTCTCTTAACATGGTTGAAGATATTTCAAAGACAGGTGCCTGAATAATCTGAATATGCGTTGAAATGTCTGTTTTTTTAACCGACTCATGGGGTCTTGGGTACACAATAATTTCGAAATTCTCGAGAATATCTTTGTATCGAAACCATTTCTCAAATGTTTTCCAGTTGTCGCCACCAATAATAAGCGTAAAATGATTTTCCGGATAGAGCTTTTTGAGCTCTTCGAGTGTTGTTATAGTATAATTCGGCTGAGGCAACGAAAATTCAAAGTCGGAAGGCTTGATGCAATTACTGTTTCTAAGTGCAATACGAAGCATATTCAGACGATGTTCTGCCGGACAGAGAGAATGGACCTCTTTTAATGGATTGTGTGGTGAAACCATCATCCAGATTTCATCCAGATGAGCATATTCTTTGATGTAATTAGCCAGAGCCAGATGTCCGATATGTACAGGATTGAATGATCCTGGAAAAATGCCGATTTTTTTCATCACAGTGAATCTAAGTTTGTAATTATTAGATAACAAATTCCTCACACGAAGGATTTCTAAATACCAGATTAAGAACTAAAACAAAATATAGTATGAAAAAGAATTTTACCCTTATTCTGATTTCCTTTTTAGTCATGTTTAGCCAGCCCATCTTCGCACAAGTTAAGTTGGGACTTAAAGGTGGTGTAAATTTAGCAGAAGTTTCTTTTGACAAAGACTTTGGGAACAACTTTCGCACTTCCAATCGTACAGGTTTTATCATCGGACCAACGGTCGAAGCAATGATGCCAATCATTGGAATTGGTGTAGATGGGGCTCTTTTGTATTCCAAAAAGGGGATCAATATTGATAATGGGCAGCAACACCTTGATGGAAGTTTCTCCTATCTTGAAATTCCGGTAAATCTAAAGTGGAAGTTTGGTATTCCTAAAATAGTTGGGATTTATCTTGCAGCCGGACCTTATGCCAGTGTCTCAGTCGGTAATTCTGTAAAGGAGTTTAAAGATAATCTTGAACTGGATAAATTTGATTGGGGATTCAATGCCGGTGCAGGTGTAGAGTTATTCGGACACTTGCAGGTGGGTGCAAATTATAGTTTTGGTGTGTCCAAAAGTAAGTTCTCTTTTTTCGATGAGGATTATGGCTTCCAGAACCGCACGTGGACCATCAGTGCAGCCTACTTCTTCTGATTTTGACCTAAAAGATAAAAGAAAAGGATATACATAAGATTCAGGGTCCTTATAATTAAAGTTTAGCAAGTAGTTTTTAAATGAATACTACTTGCTAAACTTCTTTTGCTATATGTAGATATCTTTTTCTTACATTTGCTAAGAGCATAAGGAGAATCATATGAAGAAGTATTTATTTAAAGACGGGGAGTTAGGTGAGATTATCGTTTCGGTCAATGCAAGAGCAAAACGTTTTATTTTTAAGATGAAGGACGGGCAACTGCATGCAACAATGCCTCCGTTCTGTAGTCGTAAAGAGTTGGAAAATGCTATTGAAGGCTGTCGGGAGGGTTTGCATCGGATGAAGGTGAAAGCTGATCAGAAAAGATCTGACACCTTGATTCTTCCGGGAAGAATACTGAAGACACGTACGACAGAGATTCTGATATTGACAGAAAATCGTGCAGATATACTTAGTACGCATGCCCCGGGATACTACAAGATCTGCTGTCCTTTAACGACTGATTTTGCAAAAGAGAATGTGCAGAAAGTCCTTCATAACTCCATTTGTCGATTACTTCGGCATGAAGCAAAAAAGTATCTGCCGAAAAGGTTGCTTGAATTGGCATCCAAACATCAGTTTGAAGTTACCGGAGTCACTATAAACTCGAGTCGCACCCGATGGGGTAGTTGCTCTTCTGCCCGTAAAATAAATCTGTCACTATATATGATGCTGTTGCCGGATCATTTAATTGACTATATCCTTCTGCACGAACTGTGTCATACCCGGGAGATGAACCATAGTACACGTTTCTGGAACCTTCTGGATAAATGTTCAGAGGGGCGTTCGGATCTTTTGAAAAATGAATTAAAGATGTTTAAAACAGAGATTCAAGTGGGTTAATACTGCTGATCTCATATTCCTTGTTAGTATCCTATGAAAGCTATTCAGTACGAATCAAAAGCAAAAATAGAAGCCATCATTCAGCAATGCACCTATTGTACGGTTTCTTTAAATGGCGAAGATGGATTTCCCTATGTTTTCCCCATGAACTTTGTCTATTTTAACGAGAAGTTCTATTTACACTCAGCACCTCACGGATCACACTTAGCCCTATTGGAGAAGGATAATCGGATTGTTCTTTCTTTCGTTACAGGCGATCAGCTTGTTTTTCAGCACTCCAAAGTTGCCTGCAGTCACTCCATGAGATCCGATAGTGTGATTGTAAGAGGAAAGGTTGAGTTTATATCCTCGAAAGAAGAAAAGATTACTGTTTTTAATCACATGATGAAGCGGTTTGTTCCCAATAAAGCATTTGTTTATTCGGAGCCATCGCTTGAAAATGTAAAGGTCTGGGAGATCGAACCCCTTAGTATATCAGCGAAAGGTGTCGGCTTGACTTATGATGAGTACAAATCACTGATGTCTGACTCTAAATAAGCTAAAATCAGCAGTTTTTATTTGCTCATTTGCAGAGATTTCCTACTTTTGCAGGAATGAGAAATAGATTGTCACATATCATTTTAGTGGTTTCCCTGATTGCTATCTGGTTTATGGGTAGTGTCGGAGGAAATGCTTGGCATGCGGTATCTTCTCATTTTTGTTCGGACTCATTTGCTTTTACGACAGGTCATCACCTCAGTGAAGCGTGTCACTCGTCTTGCTGTGGTTCTACTTACGGAACGACTCATTTAAAAGCTTCTTCCTGTGATGATTGTACGACTTGTACATCAACAGCACGCGGGGAGAGTTGCTTTTGTAAAGAGGCAGACAATATAGAGAGTGAACTGGTTCGGATGACTAAGTTTATCGTCTCTTTTGAGCAAATAAAACTACTCTGTATAGAGATATTTAATACAGAACAATCTACATTCAGGCAATGGCATATACCGCCTTTGCTCTGTTTCTCTTCACGGCATCTCCTCTCTCTCTTTGCCGTGCTTATCATTTAATATTCTATTCGGATTTGTCGATGCATTGAAACTGTGTTGACTGGTTTGGTGTATCCTTACCTCTTCATTATTATACTCCGGAAGCTATGAGGCTACCTGAGTATCAGTTTGTTGAATTTATTCGAATAGTTTAATCATGAGAAAAATATTATATCTTTTTTTATTAGTGTCTGTAGTTGCTAATGCTGCAGATAATGCTCGCCGCATTAAAGGGGTTGTTATCGATGAGGTAAAGGCACCAATCTATGCTGCCAATGTCTTCTGGCTTGGAACGACCGATGGGGTAGTTACCGATCTCGAGGGGAACTTTACTATGACAAGAAGCAATAAGTCGAACAGGCTTGTTGTGAGTTATGTCGGTTACAAAAGTGATACCATCCTCGTAGATCAGCGGGATGAATACGAGATACAGCTCTCTTCGTCGGTTGACTTAACAGAAGTGACCGTGACAGAGCGTTCAAAGGCGACACTGAAACCACGTACGACAATCTTGCAAACCGAGAAGATTACTTACGATGAGTTGTGTCGTGCAGCATGTTGTAATCTATCAGAGAGTTTCACAACCAACGCATCGGTGGATGTTTCTTACAGTGATGCTGCAACTGGAGCAAAGCAGATTAAGATGTTGGGTCTTTCGGGTGCTTATGTGCAGATGCTTACCGAAAATGCCCCAAATTTCAGGGGAGCTTCCTCTTTGTATGGTTTGGATTATGTTCCGGCTCCCTGGATGGAGAGTATTCAGGTTTCAAAAGGAACATCGTCTGTAAAGAACGGTTACGAAGCAATGACGGGGCAAATCAATGTTGAATATAAAAAGCCACAAACATCGGATCCTCTGACGATCAATCTTTTTGGTAGCGATGCCGGACGTATGGAAGCAAATGTTGATGGCAATATCATGTTGAATGAATATCTCGGTACAGGTCTTTTCGTTCACTACTCGAATGATAAGTTTACGCATGATGCGAATAAAGATGGGTTCTTAGATCAACCTAAGTTGGAACAGTTGAATCTGTTTAATCGCTGGTATTACAAAAAAGGGAACTTTATCAGCCAGGCAGGAGTGAAATTTATCAATGAAACCCGTGAGAATGGTCAGAGTGAACATGGCGGAGAAGCTATTGCTGATATGCCATTGTATAAGATTGGTATTGACACAAAAAGATTAGAGGTATTTACCAAGAACGGATATATTATTGACAGAGATAAAAATATGAGTGTAGCTCTGATCTCTTCAGGGTCCATTCATGCTCAGAAATCAGATTATGGGGCACAAGAAAGTGCTGCGATTCCATTTCACTACAATACGTATGATTTAAGACAGGATAATGCGTATGCGAATCTGATGTTTGAAACGGAATTTACGAGAAAACATAAGATCAGTACAGGGGTTAGTTTTAACTACGACGGACTTCG
>JBOFXU010000365.1:0-2071 GCA_051654305.1 Bacteroidales bacterium
CCCCCATGCTGCACCTCTACGAACAACTACACGATTAGCCGTACTCTCTGAACACGCTCTTATCATAAACAGTCAAGGTGTTATATTAGGCAGACAAAATCAAGTATTAAATTTATACTTATTAAATCAAATATGTCAAATTTCACAACGCGAATAATATATCACAAAAAAATAGTACGAATCAATAAATAGATGCCTTAGAACTACGATAATAACGCCCCTTAAAATCACTATTTTTTAAACTATATGTGACAACTTTTTGCTGAGTAATGTGCGTTTACCATGAAAATTATTATCTTCGCAACCTGATGAAGGAAAGTAAAAAATTTCGATTATTATGAACATATCTTATAACTGGCTTAAGGATTATTTAAACTTGCCGCTTACTCCCGACGAGACAGCTGCAGCGCTGACTTCTATCGGTTTAGAAACCGGAGGCGTTGAGGAAGTTCAAACAATCAAAGGAGGTCTTGAAGGTCTTGTGATTGGACACGTTCTTACTTGCGAAGATCATCCCAACTCAGACCACTTACATATAACAACCGTAGATCTTGGCGGAGAAGCTCCGGTTCAGATCGTTTGTGGAGCTGCCAACGTAGCTGCCGGACAAAAAGTTGTCGTAGCAACAGTAGGAACTATTCTTTATGATGGTGATAGCTCTTTCACTATTAAGCGTTCTAAAATTCGTGGTGTTGAATCATTAGGTATGATCTGTGCTGAAGATGAAATCGGCATTGGTCACAGCCACGATGGAATCATCGTACTACCCGAAAATGCGGTAGTTGGTACTCCTGCGAAAGAATACTACAATATTAAAAGTGACTACGTACTCGAAGTAGACATCACTCCTAACCGCGTTGATGCTGCTTCTCACTACGGTGTGGCGCGCGATCTTGCAGCCTACCTGAAACGTAACGGATACGACGTTACGCTTACTCAGCCTTCTGTTGACTCTTTTACAAAACAGCAGGACAATGGTGCCATCGAAGTGGAAGTTCTCAGTCATGAGGCTTGTCCGCGCTACTCAGGCGTAACTATTTCTGGTGTAACCGTGACTGAAAGTCCTGAATGGCTACAAAACAGACTTAAACTTATCGGATTACGTCCGATCAACAATATTGTCGAGATAACCAACTTTATTCTTCACGAAACCGGACACCCGCTGCATGCTTTCGATAAAGCTCAGATCAAAGGTGGTAAAGTGATCGTAAGAACACTTCCTGAAGAAACGAAATTCGTTACTCTTGACGAAGTAGAAAGAACACTAAGCGCTTCGGATCTTATGATCTGTAACGAAAGCGAAGGTATGTGTATTGCCGGAGTATTCGGTGGTCTGCATTCTGGTGTTTCTGAGCAAACTACAGATATCTTCCTGGAAAGTGCTTATTTCGACCCGACAACTGTACGTAAATGTGCACGTCGCCACGGATTAAATACAGACTCATCTTTCAGATTCGAGCGTGGTTGCGATCCAAATGACACGATTTACGTTCTTAAACGTGCGGCACTGATGATTCAGGAGCTTGCTGGCGGTCAGATTACAGGTGACATCATCGACATCTATCCGACTCCTGTTGCGCCTTATCAGGTAGATCTTTCTCTTTCGAAAGTGAACACCCTTATCGGACAAAACATTCCGGAAGAAGTAGTGAATGGTATCCTTGAAAGCCTCGAAATCCGTATCACCGGAAAGAGCGAAGATACACTTCACCTCGAAGTACCAACCTACCGTGTAGACGTACAGCGCGACGTTGACGTGATCGAAGATATCCTGCGTATCTACGGATACAACAATATCGAGATGACTTCTAAAGTTAACGCAACGCTATCTTATAAAACACCGACAGACGAAAGCCACCAGCTTCAGAATCTGATCGCAGAACAACTTACAGGATGCGGATTTAACGAGATCATGAACAACTCATTGACGAAGCAAGCCTACTACACAGACCTTACCACTTATCCAGAGGTAAACTGCGTAAAATTGCTTAATCCACTGAGTGCAGATCTTAACGTGATGCGTCAGACCCTACTTTTCGGTGGGCTTGACTCAATTGCCTACAACCGTAAC
>JBOFXU010000366.1:0-2030 GCA_051654305.1 Bacteroidales bacterium
CGGTGTGCATTGTTCCAGAGTTTCGACGTGATAAAAAGCTCCTCGCGTTTCACCACCTGCTCGTTGAAAAGAATTTCCAGAGCAGCACCTACTTCGTGCTCATTGCCATAAATAGCAGCACAGTCGATATGTCTGTACCCCGCACGCACTGCCTCCAGTACCGCATTTTTTACTTCGTCCGGCTTTGCCAGAAAAGTACCGATCCCCAATGCAGGGATGGTATCTCCGTTCTGAAATGTAAAACGTTTCATAGTCATCTATATGTATATTTTTACGTGTAAATAGTAGTTGTCTCTCTTTAAAAGCGGTTGTAGCTCACTTTCTCCTCTTTCCATTTGTCCTTAGGCGTAGCCGGTTTGTCGGGATACCCCACCGGGATCACACTCAGGGGAATGATGTTCTCAGGGATATTCAGGATTTGAGTCACCTGACTCAGACGGTCCGCCACGGGATATGTCCCGATCCACACCGCCCCTAAGCCCATGGCATGTGCTGCCAGTAACAGGTTTTCGGTAGCTGCCGAAGCATCCTGAATCCAATATTCAGACTCGATGCCCGGGAACGATTTCGCAGGTTCGCCACATACCACCACTGCTATCGGAGCCTTAGCGATCATCTTCGCATAGGGATGCACCTCGCTCAGTTTCTCCAGTAGCTCTTTGTCGTCAACCACAATAAAGTGCCAGGGTTGTTTGTTGCCCGCTGTCGGAGCAGCCATCGCCGCGCGAAGCATCTTCTCCACTTTTTCGGGCGCTACCTTCTGATCTGTATAACTCCGCACACTGCTGCGGGTCATGATCATCTCCAGATTCACCGCTTCGGTGTCAGCCGGAGTTGCTGTGGATTTATCAGTCTCTTTTGTCATCATGATTTTAATAGCTAATATTACTAACGCTGTGGCAAGTAACAGGTTTAAAATTTGCGAGATATTCTTCATTTTAATACTTATTATTTAGAGGTTTGTTGTGAAAACCGAAGCAAACTTCCGGTCGGACAAATAAAGCGGCAATACGGACGATTGATAAACGGCGACAGAGCGATAAACACAATCCCTATGCACCATACGGCAGTTGTCGCACTACTTCCTAAGAAGATTGTGAACACCTCATAATCCATAATTTCAAATCCGACGCCTACCCACATCAGGAGAAGCATCCCCCACAGGATCGACTCACGGACAATGTTCATGATCCGCAGTACCCGCGGCGAGAGCGTCAGTTTCTTTTTGCTGCATTTGCCCGTTAGCTCCTGAAGCGAGCCCATCGGACAGTGGAACGTACAGTAATTGTTTTTCTTCCCAAAAAGTGGCGCTATCAGTGCTACCAGCAACAGCACGAGCGGAAGGAGAGAGGTCGCGAGGTTAATTCCTCCCGAAAGCCAGTTGACCAACAGCGAAAGCGAAAGGAAGCTGCCGCACCAGAATCCCAGCACCCCCACATTCAGGATCAGCTGAAGCGTGCGCAGTTGTTTCGATTTTCCCTTTGCAAAGGTCAGGAAAACCCCAAGCGCAATCACCCCGAGCCCGATAATATTCTTTGTCGTAAACGGATTTCCGGTCGTGTTGGAAGGAGCCTTCTCAAGCGCGTAGCCGATACTCCGGCGGACGGTTTGGTTGATGGCATCAGACGAGAGCGTAGCCCCCGAAACAGCCTCCACCTTTTTCTCCGCCACTTCGTCCAGCGGCATTCCGATCCATTGACTGATCACCCCTTTTTTAAGCACCCGCGAGATAAATCCCGGAGTCTCGTCATTAGGTAATAACTCTATATGACTGATTTTGTTCTCTTTGAGCGTGATTTGCAGGGGGGTAGGTCCTCCGTAGCCCAGGATGTCGGCAGCAATCGAAGTCGAGTTGATTACCCGATTTCCCTCGCTGTCAGTCGTTACGGCAGGAGGTCCCTGTTGCACTTCCGGTTTCTCCAGTAGCTCACCCACGGGAGTCCCCCCGATTTTACCGCTGCGGTTCACGGCTATCGTAAGTAGCAGTAAGAAAACGATGACCACATTGATACTATATCTCCATTTTTCCA
>JBOFXU010000367.1:0-29143 GCA_051654305.1 Bacteroidales bacterium
TCAATCCGATAGCGGCTTTTTTTGCTCTAAACAGCTTGTTATACCCGTTTTTACGTATTCTTTGATAAATTAGTCATGTAGCAATCATCCAGAAGCATGAATGTATCTATATCTACCGTTTCAAGAGGTAATTGATCAGAAAATACCCGCCCAAGATCTGAATTAACATCCCTGGTATACCGATGCGGAAGTCTTGTATTGCCTTGAAGAAGTCTCCTATTATCGCCCATTCTATCATCGTGCCTAATACTTGATAAGTAAGTACAACCAAGATTAGAATTGGTATTGATATGCGTTTGAAATAGTGAGCAGCAAGGGCAGCACTTCCAGCAAGCAAAACCGACTTGCTAAGAATAGCAGGAAGTACAGCTATAGGAGGCATCCCAAACAATAAGTGATTTAACACCGGGGATAATACAGCAGTAAGTAGTCCGGCTTGCCATCCGTATTTATAGGCCGCAATGAGTGTAAAGAAATAAATAGGAAGAAATATAAAACCTCCTTGCGGAATGGTGTGAGTTAGTTGAGGCAGCACCATATTGCCGATTACGAACAGCATAGCAAACATATAAGTTTTAGCCTGTGAGTATTGGAGTGAGTAAAGTTTTACTGAAGTTTGCATTTTTAGTGTTTTTAGAATTTGATAAATAAGTCAAAAAATACAGCCGATTAGGATCAATGCTTATGCAGGATTACAGCGTCGACGCATTGCATCAATAAATCCTGTAATGAGTGGCATAAGCTCAGTTACCGAGTCTGAAGCAGTACAAATTTGCTCCAGTGGACAACCACCCGTTTTATCTCTGTTTTCAATCCCGTCAACACAATGAACATAATCAACGTGGATATTGTGTGCCTGAAATAGATTTAGTGCTGGTTTACTGATCACATGAGCATATACCTCTTTTACTCCGCCCTGTATCATTAATGCGGCAGCACCTTTGCCAATTACCTTGTCGGCTAATGAGGCACCGTGAAGAAAGTGTGTATCATTATGAAGTAATTCATACACATCGATCACTCCCCTGCGGGTAAATGTGCGTAGGTCACTTCCGTTTTGTATCACACACGAATAGTTGCCTTCGTGTAGTAGTGTAATTAGTTGGTTCATTCTAATGTCTCTTGTTTTAGTTGTTCGACAAATGCATCGATACGATGCAGATCCTTTGGGATATTGATACGCTGCGGACAATGTTCAGAGCACTGATTACATCCCGTACAGTGGCTCGCTTGTCTTAGTTTAGGTACACTACGATCGTATCCCACCAGAAAAGCCCTGCGAGCTTTGTCATAATTATCGTCCTTGCTGCTTTTCGGAATATTTCCTTCGTTCACACATTTATTAAAATGGAGCAAAACTCCCGGAATATCTATCCCATAAGGGCATGGCATGCAATACTTACAGTCGTTACATGGAATGGTAGGGTATTGCAGCATCATTTGTGCCGTTTCATCGAGAAACTGCTTTTCCTCTTCCGTCAGTGGCTTTAGTGGAGAGTACGTCCTAATATTGTCCTGCAAGTGCTCCAAGTAGGTCATTCCACTTAATACGGTAAGTATCTTTGGAAAACTGCCAGCAAATCTGAAAGCCCATGATGCTACGCTCCCTTCCGGGTTACGTTCTTTTAATCGTGTAAAAATATACTGTGGAATATTTGATAAGCGTCCACCAAGTAGCGGTTCCATTACTACTACAGGAATGTCTTTTTTTGTGATTTCACTATACAGATAGTCAGCATTTACGTTAGCGCCTTTAGCATATTTCCAGTCTGAATAGTTCAGCTGGATCTGAATAAAGTCCCAATGTACATCATCGTGCATAGCCAGAGCCTTGTCAAACTCTGCTTGTGTACCGTGAAAGGACCACCCTAAGTGACGGATACGACCCGCTTCACGTTCTTTCAGTAAGAAATCCAGAATGCCATTTTCAACAAAGCGTTTCTGCATACTTCGTTCTCCTTCTGATCCCACTACGTGGAGCAAGTAATAATCAATGTAATCCACTTGTAGATCCTTAAACGAATTGTGATACATCTTTACCCCAAAGTCGAAGTCATTACTCGAGAAGTTAGACATCTTCGTCGCAATAAAATACTTTTCGCGCGGATGACGTTTAAGCGCATTTCCAGTAGTTTTTTCTGACCATCCTTGAATATACACCGGAGATGTATCGAAATAATTCACACCATGTTCGATAGCATAATCAACAAGACGATTCACGGCATCCTGATCAATTACATTTCCATCACCTGCAGGGGAAGGAAGTGTTGGCCATCGCATACATCCGTAACCCAGTAATGAGACCTTATCACCTATAGATGGAAATGTACGGAAATCCATTTTTCCTTTTGGTACAGACGAATTAGCTCCCTGTTCTCCTGAGTTAGGAGACGAGCAACCCGATAACCCAGCGGTAATAGTAGCCGTACTGATACCTACGATTTTGAGGAATCCACGGCGGTTGATAGCTTTATCATTATTTTTATGCATAGTAGTCGTGTTAGATGGTTTTATGAAGTTCGTGCCCTTCTACGTAGATTGCACTGATTGGCCGTGACGGACAAAGGTATTCACAAGCCCCGCAGCCAATACAACGTTCGGTATTAACTACCGGTACTTTCAGTGATTTAGGATCGGCCGAATCGGAAGGAATCATTATGATAGCATCAGTAGGACAATGTCGTTCGCAGTTACCACAAGGCTGGTTGTCTGCAATCGGGATGCAGGTATTCTTGTTCCAAACGGCATGACCAATCTGAATAGCCGATTTGTCATCTCTGCCGATCTTCGAGATTGCGCCTGTTGGACAAACTTCCGAGCAAATTGTACATTCGGGCCGGCAATAGCCTTTTTCGAAGGACATCTGAGGCTGCATAAATGTTTCAAGTTGTGACGAAGGCAGGAGTATACCGTTTGGGCAAGCCGTAATGCATAGTTGGCAAGCCGTACAACTTTTTTTCATATTACGGGCACTCCGGGATCCAGGAGGTGTGAGCGGCGTTTGGCGTTTTGGAGCCTGCTTGTTAATAATATTGGCAAGTCCGCCATCCATTTTGATGTCAGTCGCTTTCTCTATGATTTGCGATTTGATTGAAGTAGCAACCAGTAGCGTTGCTGCCGATAGAAACCCTCTTCGCTTGTCTTGTGATGCTTGTGAAGAGCTTGTGTTTGTTGTGTTATAGGCATATCGGAACGAAAGGGCTTTCTTTTTGCATTTTCCAATACAGGTCATACATGCAACGCAGCGAGTATAATCGACCGTATGAGTTTTTGAATCGATGCATGCTGCTTTACAATTACGTGAACATTTACCGCAACTGTTGCAAGCTGTATCATCAAACATAACTTTGAAAGCAGAGTAACGGGAGAGTGTACCAAGAAGAGTACCCACTGGGCAGATCGTGTTGCAATAGGTTCGTCCATTTTTCCAGGCAAGAACAACAACTATAATAAAGGTGATTGCAGCAACTATGAGAGTCGGTATGCTCCTTACCCAGACATCGACTTCGTAGAATGCATAACTTTCAACCCGTTCAGCAGCGTAAGCAATAAGATTATTTCCCCATTGCCATAATGGTAAGAAGAGATTGTTGGCAATACGCCCGTAAGCTGCGTACGGGTCAAGTAGAGCTGTAATAACACTGATTCCCGCAGTAATTCCTACAATAAAGAGGGCCAGAAATCCATAGCGAAGCCAATTTTTTGAGCGAGAGTAGGAGTAGGGCCTTTTTTTACCTGCACGTCCAATCCGGGCAAATATGTCCTGGAAGATGCCCAGGGGGCAAATCACAGAGCAATAGACGCGTCCCAATACAAGGGTCAGTAGTGAGAGAAAAAGGATAATACCTACATTCAGGGCAAGAATGGCAGGTACGAATTGAATCTTTGGCAGCCAGCTCAGCCAAGTGTGTAAAGAGCCGGAGAAATCCAGAAAAAGCAGAGTTATAAGCATAAAACTTATTGCTGCCAGTGTTCGTCGTAATTTTCGAAGCATACGTGTTATGAATTAGAAAAGGTATTAATAATCATTGATCATTTATTTACAAAAAAGTAATTGCGAAAAACAGCATTGTATAATTTGCCTATGAGAAGAAAAGCTAAATAGAGTATATGCCCGATAGCTTTGCCTTTAATTGGGCCTATTTTGCTCAATACTCAATAAAGGCAAATATAATTAAAAATATAGATAAGCTATTGTCGGATTATTTAAAACGAAAAATTAATGTGTGAAGAATTGATTTCAGAAGCTGAGGAAGTATTACAAGTTTATTCGGACTACGCAAAAATTTAGCATAGTTTCTGTGTATTGTATTTAACAGGCTAAAATATGGTCACATGGGGCTGCTTACAGTCGGTGTATCTCACACAAGGGGCCCGTTGGTGAAATAACAACACGTACCTGTTATTTTGTTTCTGTTATTCATAGGCCTTATTTCGTACCATTATGTCAAAATCCTAATCGCTGAGAATGCTGTATATTTTACCGGAATTATTCTGCGACTGTATGTATAATACAGAGTAGTGTGTTATATTACTGATAATAAGAGTATTGTGGTTTTGTCTGTTTTGCAAACTGTACTATTATGCCGCGAAATACGCTTCTTCCTGAAAATACGGTATAATGTACGCACGAATACATACTACCGTATTTCTTGAAACGCTATACTGTACTTGCATGTACGGTATACTGTAATTCAATTTACGCTCTAATGTACTTGCATTTTCATCCTGATGTACTTAAAGAAACCCTCATTTGTCATTAAAACCGGATATTTTATCCGAAAATTCTATTTTTTTTCTTGCTTGTTTTCGATATAAAAAAGAAACTAAAAGGCCTTAATATTTGCATTTTTGTTAGAATAAGTGAATTGCATTTTGGAATTGATTCCAAAGTGGAACTTTGGAGAAATAAGTTGTTTAAATTAATAAGCTTGAAGAAATAAGGCATAAAAAAAGCGCTGAAAACTTTTGTTTCCAGCGCTTTTGAGGAGAGAGGATTATGATCATAGATTCCTATATTTTCCAAAATCAATTTGTTATATCTATGTCCGAAACAGTTGTTACGAATTAGCCCCAAATTTCAAATAGTGCTTTTTGGCTTCGTTAGGCACTTTAATGACTACAACTATTTCAGGTTCAAAATCACATAATATGGTCCGCATTTCCAAATCTTTCTATTTCAATATTTTCGTTTAGTGCAAGGTGCAAGTCTATATATAGATATAGCTTGCACCTTGCACTAACTTTAACACTCGTAAATTTTACCACTGTAAAAATAATATATAGAACGAGAGCTATTTGGCGTAAATTCATTATCTTTGCAACAATGGTAAAATTTACTGCTGTAAAAAATTGGACTTATGAAATTCTATAATCGCACAAAAGAGATTGCTGAATTACAGCGAATAAAAGAGATGGCATACAATGACCACTCTAAACTAACCGTGATAACAGGTCGTCGCAGGATTGGTAAAACATCGCTTATACTTAATGCTCTCAAAGATGATTTGATAGTATATCTTTTCGTGAGCCGAAAAAGCGAGGCGGATTTATGTGGTAGCTTTTGTGCTGAAATAGAGCGACAGTTATCTATTTTTGTTCCTAAGATGGACTCCTTTATCGAGGTCTTTCGATTTCTACTGGAACAAGCCAAGAACCAAAAATTCACGTTGGTGATTGATGAGTTTCAGGAATTTGTCAACATTAACGAGTCGGTTTATAGCGAAATTCAGAACTATTGGGATCAATACCGTACGGTAACGAATCTGAATTTTATCGTCAGTGGTTCGATATATTCGTTAATGACGAAGATATTTCAAGACAAGAAAGAGCCATTGTTTGGGCGTTCCGATGCGATGATGAAGCTCACTCCTTTTACAACTGCTGTACTGAAGGAGATAATGAGCGATTATAAGCCTGACTATACAAACGATGAGCTTCTTGCTGTATACACCTATACAGGCGGTGTGCCTAAGTATGTGGAACTGCTGGTGGATAATAAAGCCTTGACAATTCCTGAAATGATAAAATATATCTGTCAGAGCGACTCTCCGTTTATTGATGAAGGGCGCAATCTTCTTATTGGGGAGTTTGGAAAAAAATACGGTAACTACTTCTCGATATTGGATGCTATCTCTTCGGGGATGAATACTCAATCGCAAATTGAGGCGTTTATGGGTGAGAAAAGTATTGGCGGTCAGTTGAGCAAGTTAGAGACGGTGTATGAGGTGATCAAAAAGCAACGACCAATTTTTGCGAAGGAAGGTTCTCAAACGGTACGATATGAGGTGTCGGATAACTTCTTGCGCTTCTGGTTCCGTTATATAGAGAGAAACCGAACACTGATAGAGTTGGGCAACTACGAAGGGTTGGCACGGTTGATAAATGATGACTATCCTACCTATTCGGGCAAAACATTAGAGCTTTATTTCAAACAGAAGCTGCAGGAGAGCTTTGATTACCGGGCTATTGGTTCGTGGTGGGAGCCTAAGGGGGCACAGAATGAAGTTGATATTGTAGCTATTAGCTTGGATAATAAAAAGGCATTTGTAGCCGAAGTGAAACGCCAAAAGAAAAATTTTAAGCAACAGCTACTTGAATCTAAAATTGAAGTACTAAGAGCAAAGATACTAAACAAATACGCAATTGATTGGAAGTGTTTGGATATTACTGATATGTAATTGCGTTATAAAAAATGTATAGTTTATTCTCTTAAATCTGATTTTCAGTCATTAAATAATTAAATTGAACCGAAAAGTATTTATGATTATAGTCCAGCTCTGTAATTTTGTACTAAAATACTCTTATGGCAAAAGATAGCAACAAAAAATATTGGATTTTAATCCTGTTTGGATTGCTCTCGTTTCTGTCTCTATTTCTCTATTTAATCGAGGTAATGGGATCAGGTAAGGAGTTTGCATCAACTGACTATATGAGAAATATAGCTATATCGTTCTCATTTATGGTGCTTATTGCTTGGATTGATTATAAACTAATCGTTAAAATAAACAACTCCTTATGGCTATCGAAACGCCTTGTGATAAGAATGTTTTTTGAAGGTGGTGTACTTTCTGCCTTAGCTGCCTTTTTTGTAATAATAGGCAATATTCCATTTCAAAAGAGTGCTACAGTTTTAGAATATCTATTATCGGCAGGTTACAAAGAGGCTGTTATTGCATCTATTCTCCTTAATCTGTTTACAGTAATAGTGATCGAATTTTTTGTACAAAGCGAACGCACAAGAAAATTACAGAGCGATAATGCCAAAATGCAGTACCAACAACTAAAGAGTCAGATTAACCCTCATTTTCTCTTCAATAGTCTCAATGTGCTGGTTTCGCTCATTAATAGAGATGCAGATAAAGCTATTGACTACACAAAAATGTTATCAGAAATTTACAGATATGTACTCTCTTACGACCTGCAAGATACTATTGTGGTAAAAGAGGAGTTATATTTTATACGAAACTACACAGAGATACTTAAAATCAGATTTGGAGAAGGACTCAATATTGAGTATAACATAAAAGATGCGGATTTAGACCAGATGATACCGCCTATGGCATTGCAGGTATTGGTTGAAAATGCAGTAAAACACAATGCTCTTTCACCATCCAATCCCCTAACTATAAAGATATTTAGCGACCATAAGAATATCATTGTGTTAAACAATATTATTCCACGAATGAGAGTTACTACATCGTTAGGGATAGGACTTGAAAATCTTAAGGAAAAGTATGTGTTGATTTCCGACAGAGTTGTCAAAGTGGATAAAAACGATCACGAATTTACGGTAAGATTACCATTGCTATGAATGTAATAATTATTGAAGACGAACAGTTAGCCCAGGATGAGTTGGTCCGGATTATAAATAAAAGGTTTCCAGAGCTGGTTATTACGGCTCGTTTGTACAGTGTACAGGAGAGTATAGCGTGGCTTCAGAAAAATAGTGCCGACCTGATCTTTATGGATATACAATTGTCAGACGGAATCAGTTTTGATATATTCGATTACGTGGATGTTCGCACTCCCATCATATTCACTACGGCTTATGATCAGTATGCTGTACGGGCGTTTAAAGTTAACGGGATAGGCTATTTGCTTAAGCCAATTATAGAAAGTGATTTGGTGAGTGCGGTAGAAAAACTGGATTATCAGCCTGACAAATTAAAAGAGTTGCTAAACCTGTTAAAACCATCGAAGGAGTATAAAAGTCGTATTGCTATAAAATCAGGTGATAAATTTGGTTTTATTGATATTAGTAATGTTGCCTATTTCTATGCAGAAGATAGAGTTACGTTTATGATGCCAAAAGAGGGACGAGCAAAGATTGTCGATTATACTATTGAGACTCTTGAACCACTACTTGAGCCTAAGCGTTTTTTTAGATTGACCAGAGGTTGTATTGCCTCTATTGATTCGATTGTCGGGGTGTCGAAATACTTTAATAGTAGATTGAGAATCACACTTAAACCCCACTATGAAGGAGAGCTGCTTGTTAGTCGTGTACGAGTAGCAGAATTTGTAAAATGGCTTGATGGCGAGTAAATTCATACACTAAAGGATATACTTCACACAACAGTACCATAAACCCAACCGAAAACACTTTTCCTATATAATTAAGGCTTGTAATTTTGAATATAAATCAAAATTATGAGCCTCTGTTTTTATTATATTATCTATTGCATAGTATATGCAATCTATAAAAAGCAGTCATCAAAGGTTGCTGATTTTCTTAGCCATAAAATGCGCTGTCGGTTTGGGGTTAAATTACTTGAATCGAAAGAGGCTGCACGTTTTATTTTATCAAATCAAAGTCTCTCAATCTACATTTTCATAGCTGACCAATCTCCCGCTTTTACAAGTAAGGTGAGATTACAATTTCTAAATCAACAAACTATTGCTTTTGAAGGCGTTGAGCGACTTGCTATAAATAAAAATGCCCAAATACTATACACAGAAATTGCACCTATAAAACGTGGAGTCTATCATGTTTCATTTCAAAATATTTTTGATAGAGAAAATATAGTTAGTTCGTTTTTTAAAAAATTGGAGTTGTCTATTAAGAATAATCCATCGAGTTGGCTTTGGAGCCACCGCCGATGGAAGCACATAGTCACAGTATTATTATGTTTAGGATTTACAGCTGTTTCTAATGCTCAAAATGTAAAAATTGAGGGTTCATTAGTTGATGCAAAAAGCAGATCCGCTATTGATTATGCTACTGTGGTTTTATACCGCACTACAGATAGTACATATGTTAGTGGTGGGTTGAGTGATTCGACAGGCTATTTTAGGATAGCAGCTCCTTACGGAGACTATTTATTAGGAGTAAATCATATCAATTACGAGCGATATTACCAGAAAATAGGCTATATAAAATCCGATACTACAATGAGTCTGATTTCAATCTCTCCGAATACTCTTACTATCGGGGAAGTTGTAGTCGTTGGTAGTATTCATTCTGTAAGAATTACAAACAACAAGAGTATTTACAAAGTAAGTGATATTGCATCTTCAAACAGTGGTACGTTAATCGATATTTTCAAATCAATACCTGCTATTACTTTAGATTTTAATGAGACGGCTTTGATTAATGGAACTCCAGCCAAGATATTTGTAAATGGTCGTGAGATTACCTCTAATGAACTAAAGGCGTACTCTCCATCGCAAATTGCAACCATTGAGATTGTTTCAAATCCTACAGCTCAATACGATGCAAATGGTCTTTCGGGAATAATACATCTAAAAACCAAACACAGCGTATCTGAAGGAGTGGCAGGAGCAGTAAATATATCGGGAGCCCACGATATGCAAAGTGGTTCGGCAAATCTGTCATACAACCGCAGTAAATTATCACTTGGCTCTGCATTTTCGATTTGGAGCAACCATCAGCACGGTTCGATAGAGACTCTGTTTAAAGGTAATAGCACTTCGAATAATATTCAAGCTGACATATTGAATCTTACTGCTAATCTTTCTGCCGATTACAGCTTTGACTATAGTAATAAATTATCAGCCTCCTATCAATACATTGATTTTGGATATTCTTCGAAAGATAACTCAAAGTATCGTTTTGGGAAGAGTTCAATGCGTGGTATAACACACCAGATTGCCACAAGTTACAAGCATCAGTTTGCAAGAGAGGGCGAGATGTTCAAGGCTGATATTTATTACAACCAAACAAACCCACAAACACTATCTCTGCTCAATTACGCAGATGATAAATTTGCTATCAATAACAGAAATAACAACAATTCTATTGTAGCAGCACTCGATTACTATCTGCCATTCACTGAAAATGCAAATCTTGAGGCAGGACTCAAGAGCTACACAAGAAATATCTCCATATACCGTGAAGATGATTTTTCGGGGGTACTAGAGAGTAATAACTTTTCACTACACGAGAGCATTCTTGCGGCTTATGTACAGATGAATAGTCGTATGGATAGATTCAATGTGCAATTTGGATTGCGTAGCGAAACTAACCTTGCGGACAAAGTTGATGGTAGTCGAAAATGGGATATTTTTCCAAATATATCACTCGAATATGGGGATAATGAAAGAAATATTCTAAAATTAGGATACAATAGCCGTATAAACCGTCCATCATCGGCAGACATCAATCCATTTGTTATGATGATAGACCCGACAAGTATATTTAAGGGAAATTCCAATTTAAAGCCTGAGTATTCGCACAATGTTTTCGTGGACTATATTAATCGCTATCAGGGTAATGAAATTAAACTATCTACCTATTATAGATTGGTCAATAATCTAATAACAAAGACATTTGAAACCACAACAGAGGGCGTTATGTATACTCCTGTTAATATATCTACCGCACACTTCTACGGTGTTGAGTTAACGGCAAATCAGAATTTCGGTCAAATACTTACCGTTCAACCAAGTATTAGTTACTCTTGTGTCTATATTCCCAGTGGTACAGATAAAGAATTTAGGAGTATAAATACCTTAAATGCGGGATTGAGTATCGGCGTAAAATTGTCTCATAACTTTTCTATTCAAGCGTTAGGAAAATATTCCAGTGGAGCACTCTCTGTCGGGACATCCTCACAAAGTGCCATTGTACAGGGGTTGGCAATAGGTTTACCTCAGCTTATAACCGAAATTTCGGCAAGCAAATCCCTCTTGAATAATAATATGATACTCTCGCTAAGAGTAACTGACCCTTTTAATCTCCAAAAAAATGGGTTTAAGGTCTATTCTGATAACTCTCTAAGAGTGAGTGTATACCATATGCAAACTCGCTTTGTCTACCTCAGCCTATCGTATCTCTTCAACAACTTTAAGAGTTCAGCACGAAAATATGATGATGGGGGTATAAAGGTGTTCTAAGTTCATTCATTCAAAGTGCAAGTAGACTCACTCAAAAGTGTAGTCTGACCGAAACCAATTTCACAACCAAACACTACCACATAATTTTGCAGTAAAATTTAATTATATGAAGAGAATTTTTGTAGTCGCATTATCCATGCTAATGGCAAATATTGCAGTTCAAGCACAAACAATTAGAGGCACTGTTGTTGATTCTGACAGTAAACAACCCCTACCATACTCAACTGTCGTAATTGTAAACGATACAAAAGGAAGTATAACGGACGAAAATGGAGAGTTTGAAATTACGGGCTTATCCGTTGGACGCTATGATATTGTAGCATCGTTTTTAGGTTATGAACCTCAACAAATAGCTCAAGTATTGGTGTCATCAGGAAAACAAACAGAACTTATATTTGAGTTGAGACCTTTGGCACAAGAGATTGGGGAAGTTGTTGTAACTCCACGACCACGACGAGATGAAACCCTAAATAAAATGGGAGGTGTAGTAGGACGTTCTCTTATGATTGATGATGCTAAACGGTTAGCAGGAAGTATAGGTGACCCAGCACGGCTGGCATCCAACTTTGCGGGAGTAACAACAGGCAATCTTCAAGAGAATGGTTTGGTAATACGAGGTAACTCGCCCAAAGGTGTATTATGGAGAGTTGAAGGTGTAGAGGTTTATAATCCAAATCACATTGCAGGTGGCAATATGGCAGGTGGAGGGTTTGTCAATATTTTCGGGAGTAATCTTTTGGGAAACTCAGATTTTTATACTGGAGCATTCCCGGCAGAGTACGGAAACTCTACTTCGGGGGTATTTGATATAAACTTTCGTAATGGTAATAGTCAAAAACGTGAATATTTTGCACAGGTCGGAATACTTGGTGTTGAAGTTGGAGCAGAAGGGTATTTTAAGAAAGAGTCGTTTGCAACATACAATATTGGGGCTAGAGTTTCATCACTCGGGACTATAGGACGTTTGGCTGGAGGTGAAGCTCCCGACTATCAAGACATATCATTTAAAGTTAATATTCCGCTTAAAAAATTAGGATCTATCTCTCTTTGGGGTATGGGTGGTTTAAGTAAAAACTATAAACCTATATATGATTATCAAGAAAAGTGGAAGGACGGAGTTTTAGAAAAGATAAAATATCCGAAATATGAGTCGGACTGGTATGATAACAATATGAATTGGAAAGTTGGAGCTGTTGGCCTTTCTCATAGAGTATCTTTGGGTGATAGAACATTTCTTAAAACAGATTTTGCAACATCAGGAATGGCTTACGGGTTCCGCTCAAAGTGGTATGACGAGGTAGATGATAAATATTATGCCTATGCCAACAACTATCATAGTGAAAGTAAATACACTGCACAAACCGTTCTAAATCACCGTTTCAGTAATAAATTCTCTACTCGCACAGGTGTAATATACGATTATCTAATGCTTGATTATCAAGTAAACGAGGCTCTGAAACCACAGCAAGAAGTCATAAACAAAGTCAGTGCTATTGAAGACAGTTGGAATTTGCAGGCATTTACTCAAGGCTCATACTCTCCTATTCGATGGTTGACCTTAAATGCTGGTGTTCACTTCTCTCATTTTGGACTCACTGGCGAAACAACGATAGAGCCTCGTGCAAGTATGGTTGTAAAGCTGGGCAGAGGACATACGCTAGGTTTATCATATGGTGAACATTCTCAAAGGGAGGAGTTTAAAGTATATTTCTCGCCAAATGTTACAGCAGGATTTGACAATAAAGAGCAAAAACTACAAAAATCAACTCACTATGTCTTTACTTACAATTGGTTGATAACAGACAACTTGCGTCTTAAAATCGAGCCATACTATCAAAAGCTAAGAGATGTCCCTATTGATGCTGCCGGAGGTTACTTTTCAATGGTAAATTATAAAAAAGAGTGGTTGATAGAGAGAGATTTAATCAGCAAAGGTACAGCAAGTAACGTTGGAGTTGATATTACGATTGAGCGATTTTTTAATCGTGGCTGGTATTTTATGGTAACAGGTTCGATTTTCGATTCAAAATATATCGACGGCGATGGAGTAAAGCGCAATACTCTATACAATAGAAATTTTGTGGCAAATGCGATGATAGGTAAAGAGTTTATTTACAGTGGTCGTAATGGCAAAGAAAAAGTTTTTGGCGCAAACCTCAAAGCAACATATATGGGCGGAGAATACAGTTCTCCCCTCTTGATTGAAGAGTCTTTAGCTGCTAAAGATGTTATTTATGACTACTCAAATGCGTTTAGTGTTAAAAATCCATCTTCACTGTTTGTAGATGTTTCATTCTATTTGAAGACAAACCATAAAAATTTTACAAGCTCTTGGGTTTTAGAGATGAAAAATGCGACACTACAAAGTACATTTAATGGTTATAAATACAACTTTGTTACTCAACAGATAGATAGATACAATCAATTTTTCATTATGCCACAACTAGCATATAGAATCGAATTTTAATACTAAAAAAACAGATAAAATGAAAAGGTTAGTTTATATGTTATTCGCCATTATAATGCTTACTTCTTGTAGGCAAGAATTTGATATTGACCTTTCGGGCGAGATTACAACAGTTCAAAGAGATGTAGATAATTATGAGTTTACATCCATAAAACTACATGGAGGTATTGAGTTGGAATTAGAGTCCTCAGCGAATAATTTGATTACAGTAGAAACAGATGATAGTTATCAAAAATATGTATTGGTTAATGTTTTAGGCCGTACACTCGATATTAAACGCTCAATATCTGCTAATCTCTCAATGCCAACAACCGTCAAGGTACGTGTGTCAGCAGATAAGATAAACGAAATAATAGCTTGGAGAGAGTCGCAAGTGGAATTACTCAATCCACTAATTAAAGATTCTATTCACTTCGAGCTACAACAAAATTGTGAGATTATAGGAAAAATCATTTGCAATAGTTTTAGTACTCTTGTTCACGACAATAGCATTATTGAGTTGTCTGGAGAAGCAGATAGTGTTACAGCCATAATAAATGAAAATAGTCGTGCAAAGTGTTTTAATCTCACAGTATCTGAGCTTAATGTTGAGTACGATGATAGCAGTTCATGCAATTTTAATCATAAATAATAATTTAACAATGAAAAAGAATTTTTTATTAGTCGCAATTTTTTGCGCATCATTAGTAACTCTATTCGCACAAGAGAGTAGAGAGCGAGATTTTCAACTAAGTTTCATTGCTCCATTCGGCACCAATGGGGCACAATCACACCTGACCACAAACAAAGTATCTGTTAATATACTGGGTGGCAGTAGTTATGGTAATACCATTTTCGAGTTTGGTGGTTTATATAATGTGAACACTCATCAGACAAAAGGATTTCAATTTGCAGGTATCGCAAATTACAGTGGCAATACCGAAAAAGCTGCTCAGTTTGCAGGAATAACTAACATCGCCGCAAGTGGAACTACTCCATTTCAATTCGCAGGTATTGCCAATGTTGCGGATGAAGTTACAGGTTTACAATTTGCAGGAATTGCGAACGTTGCCAAACGTGTCAAAGGGGTTCAGTTCGGGTTGTTTAACTACGCTGAAGAGAGCGATGGAGTCTCTATTGGCCTTATCAACATCGTAAAAAATGGAGGAAAGCAAGAATTTGAAGTTTCATTTTCAGAGGCTCTTAATACAGCCGTTAGCTTTAAGTTAGGAACAGATAAATTCTATACCATCTTTTCAGGAGGAATAAACTATATAAACATACCTGTCGAATATGCAGCTGGTCTTGGTTTTGGTACTCATATCGACTGGAAGAAAGGTTGGGGTAACCAAATTGAGGCTATGGGATATGCTTTAACCGAGAAAGGTTCATTTAAGACTAAGGGTGTCAATATGCTAACACAACTAAAATTTACCGTATCAAAAGAGTTTGCACCTCACTTCAAAGTATTTGCAGGACCAGTAGTCAATATGACCATATCAGACTATGTTAATCCTGAAACAGGTGATATTGGTAGCTCGTTGTCACCTTGGTCAATGTGGAAAAACGATAGTGGTTCAACTCGTCTTAATGGTTGGGTTGGATTTACTGCCGGAGTTAGATTCTAAATCATCTAAGAAAATATTTGTCGAATTGAGGACCAACCGAGTTTATACGTTTATCCGTTTATCCATTGATTCGAAGGTAGAAGAAATAGGGCATAAAAAAAGCGCTGAAAACTTTTGTTTCCAGCGCTTTTGCGGAGAGAGAGGGATTCGAACCCCCGGTACCTTGCAGTACAACGGTTTTCAAGACCGCCGCATTCGACCACTCTGCCATCTCTCCAATGTGGTCTTGCTTTTGGGCGTTGTTCCCAATTACAATGCAAATATAGAGCGTATTTTTCAAACTACCAAAAATACAATCAATAATATTTTTATTTTGTATTATTTTCTCTCAAAATGGAGTTAAATATCTCAATTAGTAAAGTAAGAAGGATCTATATACGTTCAATTTCGAGATTAGTGCCACAATATTTGCAATAATTTGCACTGTCATCATCAACATCTTTGCCACAACCCGGACATGCGTTTCCTTTTATTTTAGGTAATTGCGTCTTATTCATCTCTGCAGATATGATACCAGTAGGTACAGCAATAATAGCATAACCAAGTAGCATGATAATCATTGATATGAGCTGTCCTGCATATGTAATAGGAGTAATATCACCATAGCCCACTGTTGTAAGTGTTACAATCGCCCAGTAGATGCAACGTGGGATATTGTCCATCTTGGGATTACTTGAACCCTCAACTACGTACATGACAGAGCCCAGAATTGTTACAAGAATCATGACGAAAAACATGAATACAAATATCTTCGGAAAGCTTCGCTGAACAGCACGCATAATGGTAGAGCCTTCAGTGAGATATTCGCTCAGTTTGAAAATCCGGAAGATTCGCAGTAGCCTTAGTGCCCGTATGACAATCAGATAGTGTGTGCCAGCAATAAAAAAACTGAGAAACGTTGGTAAGATCGAGATTAAATCTACCAATCCGAAAAATGAAGTTGCATAGCCAATTTTATTCTTTACGGAGTAGAGTCTCAATATATATTCAATGGTAAATATCCCTGTAATCACCCATTCTGCAGTCTGGAGTATTTTATCGTATCTTGCATGAAGAGAGCTGACACTATCAATCATGGCAAACACCACACTCAATAAAATAAAGACCAGCAGCACGACGTCAAAGGCTTTGCCAGCCTTGCTATTCGACTCAAATATGATTTCGTGAATTTGATCTTTTATCGTTTTATTTTTCATTTCTCTCTATAACTATAGTCTGTTCATACGTTCTTACGAGTCAGCCCGACAAGCAAAGGATTGTTGTCAGGCCTGTTTTTTTGTCAGAAGTTCTTCAAGTTTTACCAGTTCGTCCCGGTACTGTGCAGCTTCGATAAATTCAAATTTCTTGGCTGCTTCTGTCATGAGTTTACGCGTGTTGTCGATAGTCTTTTCGAGCTGTGATTTTGACATATATTGAACGACCGGATCGGCAGCGATAGTAATTTTAGTCTCACCCGTATAGGCTGTACTCTCCTCTTTAGGTTTGATCTGTTCATTAAGAATCATATTTCGTTCTTTATGTATCGCCTGCGGTGTAATACCATGAAGCTCATTGTAAGCCAACTGCTTCTCCCGTCTTCTGTTGGTTTCGTCAATCGTACGTTGCATGCTATCCGTTATTTTGTCGGCATACATGATGACACGGCCATTGAGATTTCGGGCTGCACGACCGGCTGTCTGAGTCAGAGAACGATGAGAACGAAGGAAACCCTCTTTGTCGGCATCGATAATTGCCACAAGTGATACTTCAGGTAGATCGAGTCCTTCACGAAGGAGGTTGACCCCAATTAGTACATCGTAGGTGCCGTTACGAAGATCATCCATAATCCGAATCCGCTCAATTGTGTCAACATCAGAATGGATGTAGGCACATTTAAAGTCAAGACGATTCAGATAGTCGTTGAGTTCTTCGGCCATACGCTTAGTCAGCGTGGTCACAAGAACACGTTCATCGCGTTCAATGACGATTTGTATCTCTTCCATCAGATCGTCTATCTGATTGAGGCTTGGACGAACTTCGATAATCGGATCCAGTAGTCCGGTTGGTCGAATGACCTGCTCAACCACAACTCCTTGAGAACGGGCCAGCTCATAATCTGCCGGGGTAGCACTGACAAAGAGTATGGATGGAGCCAATGATTCGAATTCCTCAAACTTCAGCGGGCGATTGTCTATAGCTGCCGGTAGCCGGAATCCGTACTCCACAAGGTTTGTTTTGCGGGAATTGTCCCCTCCGAACATTGCCCGGATTTGCGGGATAGTCACGTGGCTCTCATCGATCACTACCTGAAAATCTTTCGGGAAGTAGTCGAGCAGACAGAATGGGCGAGTTCCCGGAGCACGTCCGTCAAAGTATCTGGAGTAGTTTTCGATCCCGGAGCAATGTCCAACTTCCCGGATCATCTCCACGTCATAAGTGACACGTTCGTACAGTCTTTTCGCTTCGTAGTTCTTACCGATTGATTCGAAAAAAGCGACTTGTTTGCCTAAATCAATTTCGATTTCGGCAATTGCACTATTTATTCTTTCCTGAGTAGTGACAAATATATTAGCCGGGTAGATCCGGTATTCAGAGAAACGTTCGAGAACGATGTTGTTCTGTGGGTCTACGGTTTGGATGGATTCAATCTCATCTCCCCAGAAAATGACCCGCAGAATAAGGTCAGTGTATGCGAGGAAGATCTCAATAGTATCTCCTTTTACCCGAAACTGACCATGGGCAAACTGGACTTCATTTCTGGAATAAAGCCCGGAAACCAGTGAGCGCAGAAAAACATTGCGCGTAATCATCTGCCCCGTCCGAATAGTCACGGCCTGGCTATGAAAGTCTTCCGGATTTCCGATACCGTAGAGACAAGACACAGAGGATACGACCAAAACATCTCTTCTGCCTGACAATAAAGAGGAAGTGGTAGACAGACGAAGCTTCTCGAGTTCGTCGTTGATAGCCAGATCTTTCTCTATGTACGTATCTGTCGTAGGGATATAGGCCTCCGGCTGATAGTAATCATAGTAAGAAACAAAGTATTCGACTGCATTCTCGGGAAAGAACTGTTTGAATTCCCCGTAGAGCTGAGCTGCTAAAGTTTTGTTGTGACTTAAGACAAGTGTAGGACGTTGAACTTTTTCGATATAATTCGCAACAGTGAAGGTTTTCCCCGATCCGGTAACACCAAGAAGAGTCTGATATCGCTCTCCTTGGTCATGTCCGTCCACAAGTTGTGAGATCGCCTCGGGTTGGTCTCCAGTAGGTTTATATTTAGAAATAAGTTTGAAATTCATTTACGCTGGTTTTACAGGAACAATGATCAGAGCAATCACGTAAGCAATCACACAAGGGAAAAGTCCAGTAGCAAATGTGAGGAAAACAGCACCGAGTCTTGCAATGGTAGGGTCAATACTGAAATATTCAGCAATTCCGCCGCAAACTCCTCCGAACATCTTGTCGGATTCAGAACGAAATAATTTTTTATGCATATCGTAATGTGTTTAAAATGGAATAATGCTCAAAGCTACGAAATAAACAAATGACAGGGAAGGGAAGTTGAGAAAAATGAAGCTCACGGATAAAAAAGAAATCGTACCCTCAGTTGCAGCAAAGAAATACGATTTCCCCAAAAGAAAACGCATAATACTGAGATGAAAAAAACATCTCTCTACTCACAAAAATGAAATATTGTGTTGGTTTAGATTTAGCGTTTTACAACTCGATTTTCTAAAAATCGGACAAAACTATGAAAAAGAAACATCAATAAAGGTGATCGTGGTAATTATTTTTTGCCATTAACATATTTCATGTCTGGATATTTTTTTTGCGGCCTTTTTTATACTTGTGACTCAAACAAGATAGATTCATTTTTGTTATACTTCAAGTATATAATGTCTTGTTTAATAAAAAGATACAATTATGGCACTACATCGTTTTACCAACTTTCATTTGGTGCGGAATCCGGATATAAATTTGCATGGAACACTCTATGCTCCACGTTTTGCTGAATGGTTTATAGAGTCAGGTTTTCTGAATCTGGCTTTACTTGTGGAGTCAACACAAATTTATTGTCAGAAGATCCATGGTATGGAGATTCTGCATCCAATATACTCGGGTGATATATTGCGTTTCGATAGCTATCTGGTCGAGACTGGACACAGTGCTTTGGTGGTTTATATAAAGATGACGGATGCTCGTGATCCGAAAAAACTACTTTCAGAGGGAGTCCTGACTTTTGCGACGGTAGACCAGGATATAAAAAATGTATCGCACCATCTTATTGTTGCTCCCGAGGGGCACGAAGAGAGCGCTATTCAGGAGAAAGCCAGAACTATGGCTCACAAGTTCTGATAAAAAATAAAAAGGGATTTCTCTATTGAGAAATCCCTTTTCTATTATTAAGCCATTAATGACTCATTTTTCACCAATTTGAATAGTTTGTCAGAAGGGCGAATTTTATCGTTTACTTTGAAAGAAACCAAATCACCTTTAACCGCTTCATTAACCACTTTGTAGTCTACGCGAAGTTCCTCGATTGTCATGAACACTGCTCCGGTTGTTGGTCCGGTAATAAGAATTTCATCTCCCACTTTCAGTGATTGAGTTTCCATAAGGAATTCAGCCACCCCAATGTTTGAGAAGTATTTCATGCCCTTACCGATATATACCTTACGTTTTGTCGCTTCAGACCCATAGTTTGGACTCCACTCACCCAGGCGTTTACCCAGATAGTAACCATCCCAGAATCCACGATTGAAAACCGTATATAATTTATTATCCCATTTCTGCACCTGTTCAGCCGTGAAATCATTGTTTACATAAGCCGTTACAGCATCTTTGTAGGCTTCTACAACCGTGCGAACATATTCTGCACCGCGAGCGCGCCCCTCAATTTTAAGAACGCGAACACCAGCTTTCAACATACGGTCAAGGAAATGAATTGTTTTCAAATCCTTTGGAGACATAATATATTCGTTATCGATTTCGAGTTGCTCTCCGGAGTCTTTTTCAGTCACAGTATAGCTACGACGGCACATTTGTGAGCAAGCACCACGATTAGCAGATTTGTTTTTTTCGTGAAGGCTCAGGTAACATTTTCCTGAAACGGCCATACATAAAGCACCGTGACAGAACATTTCGATACGGATCAGTTCGCCGCTTGGACCTTTGATTTCCTGAGTGATAATATCGTTGTAGATTTCAGCTACCTGGTCCATATTTAGTTCACGGGCAAGCACCACTACGTCTGCAAACTGCGCATAGAATTTCAGAGCTTCCGTATTCGTAATATTCAATTGAGTAGAAAGGTGAACTTCCACCCCGATCTGACGAGCATAAGTCATGGCAGCTACGTCACTGGCTATAATCGCTGAAATTTGAGCTTCTTTGGCCGCATCAATAATGGTGCGCATCAGCGTAAGGTCATTGTTAAAGATGATGGTATTCACCGTCAGATAACTTTTCATGTTGTTTTCGCGGCAGATAGCAGCGATTTTGTGCAAATCCTCAACTGTAAAGTTGTTAGAAGACTTAGCACGCATATTTAGACCTTCGATTCCAAAGTAAATAGAATCGGCTTTTCCCTGAATAGCAGCAGCAAGCGATTCGTAAGAACCGGCAGGAGCCATAATCTCAATTTCGTTTAACTTCATGTAGATATATATTTAAGAAATGCATCATTCGTTTCCGGAGGATTATCTTGTGGAAAGCTCAGGCAGACCGAATGACAGAGCATATTATTCAATAATTAAAACCATTGCAAATTTAATCAATTCAGTAGTATTTCAGACGTTATTCGTGGGTGAAGCGTTAATTCTTAGAATCTTTAACCCTTTGAGCGGAGATTATTTGTTGTTTTTCAACTGATTAACAAAGTGGGTCTGATGATGTATAAATAGAATGATATTCACTTATTACTACTTTGGCGCAGAAATTGTATAGGTATATTATGAGAGAGATATTGAATGGTTTTGTCATAGATGTGACAAATTGGCGGTTTTGGTAATTTCCTTCGTCGGGTTTATTTCTTTTTAGTTAAGTTTGATGTCATTTTTTTTATTGTGTTGGCATAAAACGCGAATAGAAAGGGATGTAAGCCTCAATAATAGGATAAAATTAAAACTCAATTCAATTATTTGATTATTTTTGCCTTTAATTTAAAATAAAACTTTTCACAATGGATAGAATTAGTTACTCATTAGGGTTAAGCATCGCAAATAACTTTAAAGCAACGGGAATTAAAGAACTTAACGTAGAAGATTTTACAAGTGCAGTAAGAGCTGTATTTGAAGGTGGGGAATTAGCAATTTCTTACGATGATGCAAAACAAATTATGAACGAATATTTCACGAATTTGCAGAATCATCAAATGGAAATCAACAAGAAAATGGGGGAAGATTTCTTAGCAGAAAATTCAAAAAATCCTAATGTAGTTACTTTGCCAAGCGGATTGCAGTACGAAATCCTTAAACAAGGAGAAGGAGCACAGCCATCAGCAGCAAGCCAGGTTAAATGTCACTATACTGGAGCATTGATCGACGGTTCTGTATTTGATAGCTCAGAGCAAAGAGGTGAGCCTGCAGTGTTCGGTGTAAACCAGGTTATTCCAGGATGGGTAGAAGCTCTTCAGTTAATGAAAGCTGGATCTCGTTGGAGACTTTATATTCCTTCTCACCTTGCTTACGGTGAAAGAGGAGCTGGTCAGGCGATCATGCCATTCAGTACTTTGGTATTCGAAGTTGAATTGTTAGAAGTACTTTAATAATAAATCAATTCATATTTAATATATAATCTGTGATTAACATGAAAAAGTTAGCAATTTTTGCTTTAGCTGCAGCTACACTTGGTACAACATTCACTTCTTGTGACGGTGGTGCTTCAGGTGCTAAACCATCAAGCGATGCAGATTCTTTAAGCATGGCTTTAGGAATCATCGTTGGTAATAACTTCAAAACATACATCGATCAACTTCCGGGTGGTCCTGGTAAAAAAGATTCTTTGATGTTAGGTTTCGAAGCTGGATTAGATAAAGAACAAGCTTATGTGATTGCACTTCAAAATGCAGGTCAGGTAGGTTACGAAATCAAAACTAAAACAGGTCAGGAGCCAAACAAAAAAGTTTTGATTGATGCTTTCAAACGTGCGTTGGAAGGTGACTCTACTATTAAAATGACAAATGAGCAAGCTATGGAGTTCTACCGTAACTACCAATCTGCAGCTCAGAAAGAAGAAGCAAAAAAAGCAGCAGTAGAAGCGGAAGCTAATAAAGCGGCTGGAGAGAAATTCCTTGCTGAAAACAAAACAAAAGAAGGTGTACAAACAACTGCAAGTGGCCTTCAATACAAAGTGGTTAAAAAAGGAACAGGAAAAACTCCTGCTGCTACTGACCGCGTAAAAGTAAACTATAAAGGTACTCTTATCGATGGAACAGAATTCGATAAAGGTGAAGGTATTGTATTCGGAGTTAACCAGGTTATTCCAGGTTGGACTGAAGCTCTTCAATTGATGCCTGTAGGTTCTACTTACACTCTTTATATCCCTTCAGATATCGCTTATGGTGATCGTGCTGCTGGTGATAAAATCAAAGCAAACTCAACTCTTGTTTTCGAAGTTGAATTAGTTAGCATCGAGAAATAATAACACCGTCTGGTAGTTATAGATAAAAACCCCTGAGTATTTTTATATTCAGGGGTTTCTTTTTATTCTTACTCTTCATCACTCTCCGTCCTGATTTTTCTGTCCGTTGTGATTTGTAGTGTGTCGGTGTGTATCTGCAGCGAATCCTTTTGGTCAATAGATTCCAGCTTATCTCTTATCGCTCTATTTTTCATGATCTGTTTCTCTCTTTTCTTATTGCGAATCAACTCTACGGGATCAAAACAGCCGCTAAATCCCGAAGGTCTTATCGTTCTTACATAGTTCATGAAGGCATCCGGTAGAATATTCTTATACATCTTGTTAAACTCTTTCCCATACCTCTGGCTCTCGGCATTGTGAAACATGCGCAGGATTGTTATGCGCCGCATAATATATGAAGTGTCATTCGGGAGTTTAAAATAGTGATCTTTTTCTCTCTCCAGGTCAAGTAAGGATGATTTATCAATCAGATCAAGTGGGTTTAATAGAGATGTCCGATGTTGTTTGCGTGCAGAATCCAGATCTGATTTAAGCTCCGGAAGAATGGGCTGCACTTTCTGATTGAACATGTTGTTCTCTTTTTTTTCTTGTGCGAATAGATGGGAGTGACCAAGAAGAACAAAAGTCAGAATTAGATAGAATCGATTTATTTTCCCCATAAAAAAATCTGTTTGTTGGCGGAAATAGTTCCGGATTCAAATATATGAATAAAAATATATGAATAAAAATAATAGATCTGCCCTAAACATCCCTGTGTTTTTTTTTACTTTTGTAGTAGATCAAGTCTGAGTTTAAAATCTTAATACAAAACAAAATAGCAATGAGAAAGATTCTTTTGGCAGTATCTGCCTTTGTGCTTTCGTTTTCCTTGATGGCAGACGAAGGGATGTGGCTTCTGCCCTTAATTAAGCAGCAGAAGTTTGATGAGATGAAAAAGTTGGGGTTGAAACTCGATGCTGTGGATATTTACAATCCTGATTCAGCTTCTCTTAAAGATGGAGTCGTGATCTTCGGAAGAGGATGTACCGGGGAAATGATCTCCTCAGAAGGCTTACTGATTACAAACCATCATTGTGGTTATGGGCAAATACAGCAACACAGCAGTCTTGAGCATGACTATTTGACGGATGGGTTCTGGGCAATGGATAGATCGCAGGAGTTGCCAAATCCGGGGTTAACCGTTACGTTTATTGAATCGATCGATGATGTAACTGATTTTGTCAAAACAGAGTTGGCAAAAGAGACCGATCCCAATAGTATGAATTTCCTTTCGCCCAAATATCTGAATGGACTGGCAAAGGTAAAGTACGGGGCAGATAAGCTGAATGCATCTAAAGGGATTGAACTTGAAATCAAACCTTTTTTTGGAGGTAACAAATACTATATGTTTACGAAGAAGGTCTATTCAGACGTACGTTTAGTAGGTGCTCCACCTTCCTCCATCGGGAAGTTTGGTGCAGATACGGATAACTGGATGTGGCCGAGACATACCGGTGATTTTTCTCTTTTCAGGGTTTATGCTGATGTGAACGGACAACCGGCAGCATATTCTCCAAATAACGTGCCTTTGCGTCCTAAAAAGTACTTCAAGATCTCTATGAAAGGAGTACAACCCAATGATTATGCAATGATTATGGGATTTCCCGGAACGACCAATAAATTTTATACCTCCTGGGAAGTAGATGAGCGCGAAAAGATCGATAATGAGGTGAGAATTCGTATCCGAGATCTTCGTCAGAGAGCTATGCTCGAAGAGATGCTAAACGATCCACTTGTTCGTATTCAGTATTCCAGCAAATATGCAGGATCTACCAATGGATATAAAAATGCCATTGGAGCCAGCTGGGCAATCAATATGCGCAACTTTAAAGATACGAAACGTTCGGTACAGGACTCTTTGCGAGCATGGGCGATTGAGCATCATAAGCCGGAGTATAGTCAGGCGTTAGATTCACTTGAGAAAATGGTGACTGAGCGAGCTGGATTACGCTACCGGAAAGCTATGCTTGAAGAGGCGCTGTTGCGTGGCGTCGAATGGACAACTATTCCTGCAGATTTTGATTCGTTAAGTCAGGCACTTCGCACGGGTGACAAAGTTCTCCTGGAGAAGGAATTAAAAGCTTTTGAGAAAGCATATGCTAAATTTAATGATAAGAACTATTCTCAGAAAGTGGATCGTAAGATCACCGGAGTTCTTTTGAAAGAATATATGAAGTCAATACCTAAAGGGCAGCGACCTGCATATTTTGATCTGCTTGAAAAAGAGAATAAAGGCGATATGGATCGCGCGGTTCGATCTGTTTTTGACAGATCCATATTCACAGATTCAATTCTGTTTAAATCGTTTGTAAAGAAACCTTCTGCTAAAAAGTTAGCGTCTGATCCGCTATTTTCATTTGTTCGCTCCATCAAAGCAGAGCACGAGAAGATAAAGAAATCATTGGCGGGCTATGATTTGGGATTTGCAAAAGCACACAGAGCCTACGTGAAAGGATTACTTGAGATGAAAGGTGAGCTGAGTTATGCACCTGATGCAAACTTTACGTTACGTATTACCTATGGTACTGTTAACGGATATAAAGCGAAAGATGCAGTGATTTATAACCATAGTACCGTATTGGATGGTGTAATCGAAAAAGAAGATTCGACGAACTGGGAATTTGTTGTAAGTCCGAAACTCAAGGAGTTGTACAAAAATAAGGATTTTGGTCGTTATGCCAATCCTGACGGAACACAACCTGTCGCTTTTGCGGCAACCACCCACACCACCGGGGGGAACTCAGGTAGTCCAGTGTTAAATGCAAATGGAGAACTGATTGGAACCAACTTTGACCGTAACTGGGAAGGAGTAGGAGGCGATATTCAGTATTTGCCCGAATATCAACGTTCGATCATCGTAGATGTGCGTTATATTCTCTTTGTAATTGATAAATATGCCGGAGCCGGTTATCTCCTGAAAGAAATGGATTTGGTAGATTAATCTGTTCAATATGAATGATTTATTTTAAAATCTGTATTTTCCTTAATTATTAATATTGCTTAATTGTGATGCTAAATGAGAGTAGTCTCTTGTGAGAATAAATAAAATGCCCTATATTTGCATCGCAATTAAGCAAAAACGGTGATTGTAGCTCAGTTGGTTAGAGCGTCGGATTGTGGTTCCGAAGGTCGTGGGTTCGAAACCCATCATTCACCCTTTAAAAAAGCGACTCATACGGGTCGCTTTTTTTATTCTATTCATTTCTTATCTTTGCAGAGGATTTCAGAAACAACAGAGTAATCCCTACTCTTCTATTTTGTATCTTTGATTCAGATTACAAACAAACAATATAATTATGGAAATAAGAGGTAAAATCATTGCATTACTTCCTTTGCAGACAGGTCAGGGGCGTAATGGAGAATGGCGCAAACAAGATTATGTTTTAGAAACTTTGGACCAGTATCCGAAAAAAGTTTGCTTCAACATGTGGGGAGATAAAATCGACCAGTATCCGGTTGCTATCGGCGATGAGGTGCTTGTTTCTTTTGATGTTGAGAGCCGCGAGTATAACGGTCGCTGGTACACTGATGTAAAAGCATGGAAAATCGAAAAAGGAGCTGCTCAGCAACCTGTTCAATACTATGCGCAGGATCAGGTAGTAGCTACAGAAACTCCTGCTGCTAACCCATTCCCTTCGGTTAGCGATATGCCATCTGAAGATTTACCATTCTAATATAAAAGGTTGACTTACTCCGGTAAGTCAACCTTTTTTTTTGTATCTCCACTGGCATCCATCTGTTGATTTGTTTGTTATAAGAAAAAAAGCCTGTGCTCTGCTTATAATTCAAAAAAAATAAATATGTTTGCGAATGAAGGGGTGTTGCCTGTTAATACGCTATATTATAGCTGCTTTCAGGTTTCATTTACGCTTCTTAAATGAACGGAGTCTTCAAACTAATATCTACCTACTATGAAAAATATCTGGAAAATTGTCATATTTATTTCCGTACTTATCACTATTGTATCTATCCGGGAGTGTACTCTGATTCCGGAATACTCACCTGCACTTTCACCTACAGCGATGGAAATATCCAGGCGTAATTACATCGATTGGGATATTCTTCAGCCGTCTGACTCACTCACAAGGGGCCAGACACTCTTTCGTACCATGCGCATGAATGCGACGGACCAGGATATCCTTTACATGACAGAATCCTTACAGCCAGTAATGCGCGTATATGCAGCATCCCTGGCACGAGATAAAAAATCTCTCTCGCATTTTGATCTCCTTTGCGCTCATCTGCGCGATATCGCTGAGGTTGAGGTGAAAACTCCAGACATTCACTACCGCAAAAAAGTTGGAGACTTCTATATGTCTTTTCTTTATGATCATCTCTCAGCTGAGCAGAAAAATCACATCGACAGTGTTATCATTTATGACAAAATGAATAAACTTGATTCTCGCTTAGCAGTGATGGAGCGCCTTTCGCCCAATCCTAAGTATTACGACCGGATCAGGGAAATATATCACAGAGAATCACAGTCGAATACGTTGGTGTTTTTGGCTCGCTTCAAAATGCCACAAGATGTAAAGTTTATCCATCAAGAGCTCACTCGATTTTATAATCCGAATATTAATCAGGCATTAGCAGCAGTAGGGGAGTATCCAGCCCCCCAGTTTTTACCTGTACTTTTTGACTTGTACAATTTGTTTATTCAGGATAAACTCAACGAGAATATCGATCCGGAATTGCTTTTTAAGGCGATGATGCGCTACGAGTCAATCAAAGTGTATGCATTGTTTAAAAAATCACTCTGGAGTGCCGATCATCAGTTTATCAACAAGTATGGGATGATATATGAAGATGCGCTAACAGATATTAATTCCTCCTTCTTTCATCCTCTCAGTCATCTCATACATGAGCGTAAGTCACAGCTGGAGTTGTGATGTTTTAGAAGAAATTTGGAGCGAGTTGGCTGAGTGAGGAATAGAATGGATCGGCAACGTTCATTTATTTTCGGGGTTTGAATATATAAAAGGGCCAAAGTGTGTAATTTTTTTTATTTCTCATCTGTTTGATAATTAATTTGATAAGCGTTTTATTTAAGTATCCGTCCCGTTCTTCTTACTTTTTTTGTTTAAAAAAGTTGTGTGCTAAAATAGTTTTACCTATCTTTGCAATGCAAAAGCGGTAAGGTACCATAGCTCAGTTGGTAGAGCAAAGGACTGAAAATCCTTGTGTCCCCGGTTCGATTCCTGGTGGTACCACTTTTTAAATTCACTTCTGGTGCCATAGCTCAGTTGGTAGAGCAAAGGACTGAAAATCCTTGTGTCCCCGGTTCGATTCCTGGTGGCACCACAAAAAAGCTTCTCGTTTCGGGAAGCTTTTTTTGTTTATATACCCATCTCTGTCAGGTCTATAGACTTTCCTTATACTGTAACCTCTCTGATTAATCTATAAGAATCACTCTTGCTCATTCAACACTTCAGGTACTTTATTCTTTTCCTTCAGCCAGATACTGAAAGATATATATTGAAATTTATAGTGAATCTCTACGAAAATGTCAATAATTATTTTGGTTAGAGTACTTGATGAAAGAGCTAAGTAATCTATAGGATACATAATTGTGCGCATTTATCACTTTCCAACGATGAATCTTTTCGGAGCTTTCGAGAACTTTAAAACTTTAGCCATTGTTATTATAGCTTTACTACAAATACCTGAACTGCTTTAGAATAGTAATATATTCTGCATCGAAGTGGTGGTTAGGCTCAATTGAAGATGATTTTTTATTAATATCTAATTATAACTAATTATGCCAGTAATCAAGATAACAATTTTGCCACAGGAATATGGTAAAAAAGCAGAGATAGCTAAGACTTTTACGGAGGAACTCCATCGGATTACAAATATTCCCAAAGATTCAATCCTGGTATTTTTTGATGAAACTTCGCACGAAAATGCAGCAAAAGCGGGAGTTATGATGGATAAAAGGATGAAGAGTGAATAAGATAATTAAGAGAGTATATATTACTCAAGATCTCGAAAAAAATACCCTAAGTTACAATGAGGTAACTTAGGGTATTTTTTTTTATAATAGGACTGG
>JBOFXU010000368.1:0-1868 GCA_051654305.1 Bacteroidales bacterium
GATCGTCCTACGCCCCTCAACATGGCTCATTTCCTTCAATTGGAAGCCATTTTTAAAGAATCGGTCTGCCGGATTCTGAAGGTCTGCAACCCAAACTCCGCGCCCATAGTCTGCCCACACCATTTCCTGAGTCGGATATGAAATGGTTGCTCCACTTAAACCTGGGACATTCACTCCTCTCGTCCAGAACTTCCAGTTTTTCGTTCCATTTTCGAGAATGAAAATACCGTGAGAATGTGACACGAAATAGATATCACCACTACCTTCATGGTACATCCAGTTACTGCAATCCATATCTTTCGGCAGGTCATACGTGATATTTTCCCAGTTTGCCCCACCATTGGTTGTTTTGTAAAGGAGGTTACGTCCTCCAAGGTAGATTTCCTGGTCGTTATCCGGATTTACTGCGATCCTATTGAACGAAGGATAATTTGCATTGTAACTCGGACGTTTCAACTTCACAAAAGTATCTCCTTGATCAAGAGACTTGTACCATTCATAGTTATTTGTGATCACATAAAGTGTTCCCTGAGGTGTATTACGTGCTAATGCGAAATCAATCACACGTGCTCCATTAATCGGATCAAGTGCCTTTGTGGTTCTTCCGAAATCCTGAATACGACCAAAGTAAGATCCGTCTGGGTTAGCATTCTCTCTTCGCAAGAACCAATCTCCAGTACAAACATTCGCTTTTGAAAATCCTTTACTCCACGAAGAAGTGTTTTGTCCTGTCATCCATGTCCGGCCACCGCGCGATCCTGAGTGATATTCCTCTCCGGAATAAGGGTTTGTAAAGGCTGTTGATCCCTCGTATCCCTGCCAGTGACTCCAACGACCTCGGCGATAGTACTGAGCATCTACATCCTGCGTATTCCCCATGACCATCTGAGGTCCGAATTCACTAACACCAATATGATAGAAGAGCATTTGCCCCATATTCCCGGATATGTTTGTCCACTCATGATTATTAATGCCTTTATCTTTCATAAGAATACCGGCATCAGAACCACGAAATACGCGACCAGATTTATGAGACCAGATGGTATGATTATCTGCATTATGTCGCGCACAGGCTACATGATAAAGATTTCCGTCCGGATAATATCCTTTCATCCGGTTTACCCATGAATACTCCTTAAAATTCCTACCTCCATCTTCACTCCATGCTGAACTCATTGAACAGCCATAGATAAAATTAGTATCAAGGAAGTTGATCCCAAAACCACCTAACCATCCCCATGGGGCCTCGTTTCCAAAGATTGTACCAGAACCTATTCCAGCTGTTGGTTCCTGAATGGTGATCCAAGTCTCTCCTCCATCTCTGGAACGATACAATGCCGTTTTATTTCCTTCACGGATACTAAGAGCCGCCCACATATTTTTGGGGTTATTCGGATCTATTTCCATAAACATAGGAGATGTAGCCGCAAGAGGAAATACCGTAGTATCACTTCTCAGGACTGTACTATCTGGATTAAATACTTTAAATCGAAGTTTACGAAAGGTATCCCCTCCATCTGTTGTTTGTAGGATACTTCGTGAGGTAGGTATATAAACAATATCGCGATTTGTGGGATGAAAGGCAAACTCCTGAAACCAGAATCCACGGGCTCCGGACTGAGGATGCACATCCATCTCGCTGACAGGCATAGTTATTTGTCGCCAGGTTTTACAGGTATCCTGACTAATCCATAGCTTACTATCCCAGTTGTTGTTTGGATTAGCTCCGATAAACTTGAGTTTTCCGCGGGCATCTCTAAATGCATAACCGCGTTTGAATCCTTTATGCGTTGCACCCGGAATCTGCCTCCAGCTCTGTCCGCCATCGGTGGTTTGATATACCGGATTACCATTGGTCGGGAAAGCAT
>JBOFXU010000369.1:0-2623 GCA_051654305.1 Bacteroidales bacterium
CTCTACCACCATGATGTCGCAACGGATTGCGGCGATGTCCATCGCCATCGAAAAGCCTGATCTGGTGATTAATATCCCCTGTCAAAGCATCAGTACCTTTGATTTTCACAAAGCGGAGGAGTTGATAGCCATCGGCATCGAAACCGCAGTCGAGGCACTGAATCATTTCGAAACGACCACGAAATAGTATCCATCTTCTTTATTCCCCGTAGAAACAAAAGTCACGACATCTTTGCTTTCTTTCGGGGAATTTGTATATTTACACCTCAATCAAACACCCGGTCTCTCAACCAGTGACCGAAACCGAAAATGATAAACCAGATGAAAAAAAATCTACTGCTGATGGGTGCCGCGCTGGCAATGACTGCTCCGGCGAGTGCCCAAACGTTCAACGAATGGAAAGACCCGAATGTGAATGAGGTGAACCGCTTTCCCATGCACACCAACTATTTTGCGTATGAGTCTGCCGAAGCTGCAGCTCAGGGAGAGCGCAAATCTTCCGACAACTATATGTCCATCAACGGCAACTGGAAGTTCAACTGGGTACGTGATGCCGATATGCGTCCGACCGACTTCTATCAGACCAACTTCAACGATAAGGGCTGGGGCGAAATGCCCGTTCCCGGAATGTGGGAACTCAACGGCTATGGCGATCCGCTCTATGTGAATGTAGGTTATGCGTGGCGCGAGGATTTCAAAAACAATCCACCGTTAGTGCCGGTCAAAAATAATCACGTCGGATCTTACCGTCGTACCATCGAGGTTCCGGCCAACTGGAGCGGCAAACAGATCATTGCACATTTCGGTTCAGTGACCTCCAATATGTACCTGTGGGTCAACGGTAAATTTGTCGGCTACAGCGAAGATAGCAAACTTGAAGCCGAGTTCGATCTTACCCGCTACCTCAAACCAGGCAAGAATGTCATTGCGTTTCAGACCTTCCGCTGGTGTGACGGAACCTACCTCGAGGACCAGGATTTCTGGCGTTTGAGCGGGGTGGGTCGCGACTGTTACCTCTATACGCGTAACGCCTCTGTGGCGCTTTCCGATATTCATGTCACTCCGCTATTGGATGCTACCTATACCGATGCCGATCTGAAAATCGACCTGACGCTCAAAGGCAAAGCCAATGTGTCCCTTCAGTTGCTTGACCGCGACGGCAAAGAGGTGGCAACCGCACAGCAAGAGGTGTCGGGCAAGAAATCCATCACGCTTCAGGTGAAAAATCCCGAGAAGTGGAGTGCCGAATCCCCATACCTGTACACCCTCGTAACGACCCTGAAATCAGGCAGCAAAACGATTGAAACAGTTCCCGTAAAAGTAGGATTCCGTAAAATCGAAATCGACGGTGCATAACTGAAGGTCAATGGCAAGCCCGTACTGATCAAAGGAGTAAACCGCCACGAGCTCGATCCCGATCATGGCTATGTGGTCTCCCGCGAACGCATGATCGAGGATATCCGCATCATGAAAGAGAACAACATCAATGGCGTACGTACGTCCCACTATCCGAATGAGAATCTGTGGTACGAGTTGTGCGACGAATACGGCTTGTATGTCGTAGCCGAAGCCAATGTAGAATCCCACGGTATGGGGTATGGCAACGAATCGCTGGCAAAAGATAAAAACTTCCAGAAGGCACACCTCGAACGCAATATGCGTAATGTGCAACGCGGCTACAACCATCCGTCCGTGATCATCTGGTCTCTGGGCAATGAGGCAGGTCACGGAATCAACTTCGAGGAAGCCTACAAATGGATCAAAACGTACGATCCTTCGCGTCCTGTGCAGTACGAACAGGCAGGCAAAGGCGCTGCCACCGATATCTTCTGTCCGATGTACTACGATCACCAGTGGAGTGAAGCCTACTCCAAAGATCCGTCCAAAGAGGCACAGAAACCATTGATCCAGTGCGAGTATGCCCACGCCATGGGGAACTCCTGCGGAGCATTCAAAGAGTACTGGGAACTGATCCGCAAATATCCGAAATACCAGGGAGGATTTATCTGGGACTTCGTAGACCAGAGTTTGCGCGGCAAAAACACCCAGGGTCAGTGGATCTACAAATATGGAGGCGACTACAATGCCTACGATGCGAGCGACAACAACTTCTGCGACAACGGACTGGTAAATCCGGATCGTCAGTTGAATCCGCATATGGATGAAGTAAAATACTACTATCAGAATATCTGGGCAACCCCGAAAGATCTGTCGAAAGGCGAAGTAGAGATCTACAACGAGAACTTCTTCCGCGATCTTTCGGCGTATGACCTTGTATGGACACTCGTAGCCGAAGGAAAAGTGATTCAGACCGGAACCGTTGAACAACTTCGGGCAGCAGCACAGCAAAAAACAGCCGTAGCACTGCCGTACGATTTGTCCGCAGCACCGGCAGGCAAAGAGCTCTTCCTCAACCTGGAGTTCCGTCTCAAGAAAAGCGAAGGATTGTTGCAGGCGGGTCATCCCGTAGCGAAAGCACAGTTGCAGATCACTCCGCACACCTTCTCTACTCTGACCCTTACCAATCGTCAGGAGAAGAACCGCGAGACCGAATTACCGGTACTGACCAACGAGAACCGCAACCGCATCCACGTACAGGGAGCTACCTTTGATATCGAGTTCG
>JBOFXU010000370.1:0-10026 GCA_051654305.1 Bacteroidales bacterium
TGATAACAGCAGGGCTTTCTAAAGGAGTGATGCTGTGGTTCAACAGCGTTTGATTTAATTCTGCTTCAACAGCAGCAATTTTCTCAATCAATTCCTTTGTTTCAAGTTCTCTAATTTCTGCAATTTTCATACTCATTACGCATTTTGATTTTTAACATCGTAGTCGCGTCTCACAACTAATTTAGTTGTTACTGGAAGTTTCTGTGCAGCAAGGCGAAGAGCTTCTTTAGCTACTTCGAAAGGCACACCTTCCAATTCAATAATAATTCTACCTGGTGTAACCGGAGCTACGAATCCTTCTGGAGAACCTTTCCCTTTACCCATACGTACCTCTGCAGGTTTTTTAGTAATCGGTTTGTCTGGGAAAATACGAATCCAAACTTGACCTTGACGTTGCATGTAACGAGTTACAGCGATACGAGCAGCCTCAATTTGACGACCTGTGATCCATTTATCTTGTAAAGCTTTAATTCCGAAAGACCCATAGGCCAATTGGTTACCTCTTTGAGCAACACCTTTCATACGACCTTTTTGCTGTCTTCTGAATTTAGTTCTTTTTGGTTGTAACATCTCTGATAATTGTTTCAGTTAAACTATTACTTTTTCTTTCTCTTGAAACCGCCTTTGTGGTTGTTGTTTCCACGACCAGTTTCTTTTTGTGTGTTAAAAGAAGGAGCTAGATCTTTCTTTCCGTAAACCTCACCGCGGCAAATCCATACTTTTACACCTAGCAAACCAACTTTAGTTAGCGCTTCAGCTAAAGCGTAATCGATATCTGCACGGAATGTGTGAAGTGGAGTTCTTCCCTCTTTGTACATTTCAGAACGAGCCATCTCAGCACCGTTCAAACGACCAGAGATTTGGATTTTGATACCCTCAGCACCCATTCTCATAGTAGACGCGATAGCCATTTTCACAGCACGACGGTAAGCGATTTTACCTTCAAGTTGACGAGCAATATTGTTTGCTACGATCACAGCGTCTAGCTCAGGTTTTTTCACCTCGAAGATGTTGATTTGAACATCTTTGTCAGTGATTTTTTTCAACTCTTCTTTCAACTTATCCACTTCCTGACCACCTTTACCAATGATGATACCTGGTCTTGCAGTGCAAACAGTGATAGTAATAAGTTTAAGAGTACGCTCAATTACAATACGAGAAATGCTTGCCTTAGCAAGACGGGCGTTTAGATATTTGCGGATTTTTGAGTCTTCCAACAAAGTATCGCCGCAGTTTTTTCCTGCATACCAGTTAGAATCCCAACCTCTTACGATCCCTAAACGGTGACTAATTGGATTTACTTTTTGTCCCATCTTACTTTATTTTTTTTTATTAGCAATTGAATCAACAAATAAGGTAACGTGGTTAGAACGTTTGCGAATTCTGTATCCTCTACCTTGAGGAGCAGGACGCATTCTTTTTAACATTGTAGCTGAATCAACAAAAACAGTTGAAACATACAATTCACCACTTTCAGCTTTACGCTCATTTTTTTGCTCCCAGTTTGCGATAGCTGAACGCAATAGCTTTTCCATTCTTGCAGAAGCCTCTTTTGAAGAGAACTTAAGTACACCTAAAGCGCGGAATACTTCCATTCCTCTGATCATGTCAGCTACCAATCTCATCTTGCGAGGAGATGTTGGAACACCATTAAGTTTCGCAAAATATTGAGACTTCAGGGCTTCCTTTCTTTCTGTAGCTGAAATATGTTTTCTTGCACCCATTATTTTAAAATGTTTAAATCTAAATACAAATTCCTGTTTTTACTTATCTTTTCTTGTTACCACCGTGACCACGGAAGTTACGAGTTGGTGAAAACTCACCTAGCTTGTGACCTACCATGTTTTCAGTAACATACACAGGAATAAATTTATTACCGTTATGAACTGCAATTGTGTGCCCAACGAAATCTGGAGAAATCATAGAAGCTCTAGCCCAAGTCTTAACAACATTCTTTTTGCCAGACTCATTCATAGCTAATACTTTGCTCTCAAGTTTTACGTTGATATATGGGCCTTTTTTTAATGAACGACTCATAGTTTCCTCTAATTAATCAGGTTATTTTTTTCTTCTTTCAATAATATATTTAGAAGACTGTTTCTTAGGAGCTCTTGTTTTAAGACCTTTAGAATACAATCCTTTGCGAGAACGTGGATGTCCTCCAGACGAACGTCCTTCACCACCACCCATTGGGTGATCAACCGGGTTCATTGCAACACCACGGTTTCTAGGGCGACGACCTAACCATCTTGAACGTCCCGCTTTACCTGATCTTTCAAGTGCGTGGTCAGAGTTACCAACGCTACCTACTGTCGCTTTGCAAGATGCAAGAATTTTACGAGTTTCTCCTGAAGGCAATTTGATAATTGCATATTTACCTTCTTTAGAAGTCAACTGAGCAAATGAACCAGCTGAACGAGCAATCGCTGCTCCCTGACCTGGACGAAGCTCAATATTGTGAACTACAGTACCAATTGGAATTGCGCTTAATGGAAGTGCGTTACCGATTTCTGGAGCTGCTGTTTCGCCTGACATAACTTGCTGACCAACTTCGATGCCGTTAGGAGCAATGATATAGCGTTTTTCACCATCAGCATAATACAACAAAGCGATACGAGCCGAACGGTTTGGATCGTACTCAACTGTTTTCACAGTCGCAGGAACACCGTCTTTGTTTCTTTTGAAATCGATAAATCTGAATTTTCTCTTGTGACCACCACCTAAGTAGCGCATAGTCATTTTACCTTCACTGTTACGACCACCTGATGATCTTTTACCAGTTACAAGAGATTTCTCCGGTGCTGCTGCAGTAATATTATCAAATGCACCGATAATCTTATGTCTTTGCCCCGGTGTTACGGGCTTTAATTTGCGTACTGCCATTTTATTTAGATATTGCTATAAAAATCAATTACTTCTCCATCTTTCAAAGTCACATAAGCTTTTTTGAAAGCCGATGTTCTGCCTTTAAGAATTCCAGATTTTGTATAACGAGTTTTGTTTTTACCTGCATAGTTAACAGTGTTAACATCTTCTACAGTTACGTTATACGTTTCTTCAACTGCTTTCTTGATTTGAATCTTATTAGCTTCTGGCGCTACACGAAAACCGTAAACATTACGTTTTTCAGTCAAAGCAGTCATTTTTTCCGTTACGATCGGTTTAATAATAACTCTCATTATTCTGATCTCCTAAATTAAAAGTTATTGATTGCAGCTAAAGAAGCCTCAGTTAGTACAAGAGATTTCGCGTCAAGTACTCCATAAGTATTTAGCTCGTTAACTGTAATAACTTTTGTGCGCTCCAAGTTACGAGCAGACAAATATACATTATTATTTTGTTCCGCTAAAACTAAAAGTAACTTTTTATCAGCCACTTGCAATGATTTAGCCATTGCTACGAAGTCTTTAGTTTTTGGAGTTTCGAAAGAGAAATCCTCAACAACAACGATAGCATTTTCTTGAGCTTTATAAGTCAAAGCAGATTTGCGAGCCAACGCTTTTACTTTCTTGTTTAGTTTGAAACCGTAGTTTCTTGGGCGAGGACCGAATACACGAGCACCACCTACCAATACAGGAGAGTTGATATCCCCTCTACGAGCACCACCAGAACCTTTTTGTCTGATTAGCTTGCGAGTTGAACCTGACATTTCAGAACGCTCTTTAGACTTGTGCGTTCCTTGACGACAATTCGCCAAGAATTGCTTAACATCTAGATAGATTGCGTGGTTGCTAGGCTCAATACCGAATACTGCATCGTTAAGAACAACTGTTCTTCCTGTATCTTCTCCTTTAATGTTATATACTTTAAGTTCCATTATTTCTCAATTATTACGATTGAACCTTTAGCGCCTGGTACAGACCCTTTAACAAGTAAAAGATTGTGCTCAGCGATAACCTTTAACACCTGAAGATTTTGAACAGTAACACGAGCGTTACCTGTTTGTCCAGCCATACGCATTCCTTTGAAAACGCGAGAAGGGTATGAGCTGGCACCAATAGAACCCGGTGCTCTCAAACGGTTGTGTTGACCGTGAGTTGATTGACCTACACCACCAAATCCATGACGTTTTACAACACCTTGGAAACCTTTACCTTTTGATGTACCTACTACATCTACGAAAGCTGCGTCGTTGAAAAAGTCAACTGTGATAACATCACCTAAGTTGCAATCACCGTCGAATTTGAACTCAGCCAAGTGTCTTTGCGGTTCAACTCCTGCTTTCTGAAAGTGACCCATTTGAGGTTTGTTCGTATGTTTCTCTTTTTTTGTTTGGAAACCTACCTGAACAGCCTCATAGCCATCATTCTCAACAGTTTTGATTTGAGTTACCACACAAGGACCAACTTCGATAACAGTGCATGGAACATTTTTCCCATCGGCACTGAAAACGGATGTCATTCCGATTTTTTTTCCTAATAATCCTGGCATTTCAATTAAAATTTAAATTTATCACACTTTGATTTCTACTTCTACACCACTTGGCAACTCCAATTTCATTAGAGCGTCCACAGTTTTAGCTGTTGAGCTGTAGATGTCGATTAATCTCTTATAAGTTGAAAGTTCGAATTGCTCTCTTGATTTCTTGTTAACGAAAGTAGAGCGGTTTACTGTAAAGATTTTTTTGTGAGTTGGAAGAGGAATTGGACCACTAACAACTGCTCCAGATGCCTTTACTGTCTTAACGATTTTCTCAGCTGATTTATCAACCAACATGTGATCGAAAGACTTCAACTTGATTCTGATTTTTTGGCTCATATAATTGAATATCTATGTAATTAATCAAACGCTTTTGATTGTTTGCTTATACAGGTGGGAGTTGCCTCCCACCCCTACAAGCGTATATTTTTTATAGTAATTCTACTCTACCGTTTACTTCTTTCAATACTTCTTTAGCAGTAGCTGTTGTTACTGCATCGTAGTGAGAGAATGTCATCGATGAAGTTGCACGACCTGATGTGATAGTACGAAGAGTTGTTACATAACCTGTCATTTCTGCAAGTGGAGTTTTCGCTTTCACGATACGCGCACCTGAACGGCTAGTTTCCATTCCTTCAACCTGACCACGACGTTTGTTCAAGTCAGAGATCACATCACCCATGTTTTCTTCCGGAGTTACCACTTCTACTTTCATGATAGGCTCAAGAAGAACCGGACCTGCTTGCTCAGATGCTTTTTTGAACGCCTGAATTGCACAGATTTCGAAAGACAACTGGTCAGAGTCCACATTGTGGTAAGAACCGTCGATCAAAGTAACTTTCAGCTGGTCTACGTTGTAACCTGCAAGAACACCATTTTTCATTGCAGTCAAGAAACCTTTCTGAACTGAAGGGATAAATTCTTTTGGAATGTTACCACCTTTAACCTCGTCGATGAATTGAAGTTGACCTTCAAATCCTGCATCAACTGGCTCAACACGAACAATGATATCCGCAAATTTACCACGACCACCCGATTGTTTTTTGTAAACCTCACGAAGTTCAACCGATTTAGTGATTGCTTCTTTGTAAGATACCTGAGGGCGACCCTGGTTACATTCCACTTTGAACTCACGTCTCAAACGGTCAACGATGATCTCCAAGTGAAGCTCACCCATACCGCTAATAACAGTTTGACCTGTTTCTTCGTTCGTAGAAACGCGGAATGTTGGATCTTCTTCAGCTAATTTAGCTAAACCTGTAGAAAGTTTATCAAGATCTTTCTGAGTTTTAGGCTCAACAGCAATACCGATAACTGGTTCTGGGAATTCCATTGACTCAAGAACCATTGGTGCGCTTTCAGAACACAATGTATCTCCAGTACGGATATCTTTGAAACCTACACCTGCTCCGATATCTCCACAACCGATAAATTCTTTCGGGTTTTGTTTGTTAGAGTGCATTTGGAACAAACGTGAGATACGCTCTTTTTTACGAGAACGTGTATTGAACACGTAAGAACCTGCATCTAACTGACCTGAATACACACGGAAGAAACATAGACGACCTACGTAAGGGTCAGTAGCGATTTTAAACGCCAAAGCACATAGAGGCTCGTCAGATGAAACTTTACGAGTGATTTCAATTTCAGAGTTATCGATATCAGTACCAACGATAGTTGGGTTATCCATTGGAGAAGCAAGGAATGCACAAACTCCGTCAAGCAACTGCTGAACACCTTTGTTTTTGAAAGATGAACCACAAAGCATTGGAATAATTGACATAGTCAATGTTCCTTTACGAAGCGCTTCTAAAACTTCTTCCTCTGTAATTGTATTTGGATCATCGAAGAATTTCTCCATCAAAGACTCATCAAACTCAGCAACAGACTCAAGCATTTTCTCTCTCCACTCCATTACTTCGTCCATCATCTCTGCAGGAATTTCTTCTTCAGAGTATTGAGCACCCATAGTTTCATCGTGCCAGTAGATTGCTTTCATTTTAACAAGGTCAACAATACCTTTGAAAGTTTCTTCTGCTCCGATTGGAACTTGGATTGGACATGGATTAGCACCAAGAACAGCTTTTAACTGACGAACAACTTCAAAGAAGTTTGCTCCAGAGCGGTCCATTTTGTTTACATAACCAATACGAGGAACTTCGTATTTGTCTGCCTGACGCCATACTGTTTCAGATTGAGGCTCAACACCACCTACCGCACAGAATGTTGCAACAGCACCATCCAGGATACGTAGTGAACGTTCTACCTCTACAGTAAAGTCAACGTGGCCCGGAGTGTCAATAAGGTTGATTTTATATTTATCACCTTGATAGTTCCAAGAAGTTGTTGTAGCAGCAGAAGTAATTGTGATACCTCTTTCTTTCTCTTGCTCCATCCAGTCCATTGTTGCACCACCATCGTGAACTTCACCGATTTTGTGCGAAAGACCAGTATAGAAAAGAATACGCTCAGAAGTAGTAGTCTTACCCGCATCAATGTGCGCCATAATACCAATATTTCTGGTAAACTTCAGCATATCATCTTTTGCCATCTGTTATATATATTAAGCTTGATTGTAAAATTTGAATTAGAATCTAAAGTGAGCGAACGCACGGTTAGCTTCAGCCATACGGTGCATATCTTCTTTACGCTTGTAAGAACCTCCTTGGTTATTGAATGCGTCAACGATTTCGGCAGCTAATTTATCAGCCATAGTTTTACCTCCACGTTTACGAGAATACAAGATAAGGTTCTTCATTGAAATAGATTCTTTACGATCAGGGCGGATTTCCGTAGGAACTTGGAATGTAGCTCCACCCACACGGCGCGATTTAACTTCAACTTGAGGAGTCACGTTTTCTAACGCCTTTTTCCATATTTCTAGAGAAGACAAAGTTTCGTTTGAAAGTTTGTTCTTAACAATTTCCAACGCAGAATAGAAGATAGTATATGAGATACTCTTCTTTCCGTCATACATTAGGTGGTTAACAAATTTAGTAACCTTAACATCACCAAAGACTGGATCTGGCAATACCAATCTCTTTTTTGGTTTAGCTTTTCTCATTTTAAAAAAATGTTTTCTTGTTTTTTGGTTGCTTTTTAATTCACTCTTCAAATCCCCCCACTGGGTTCATTTACTCAACCTTTTAGCCTATCAATTTCAAACCCAACTCACGCTGAGCATCGATAGCCCTTAGGCAAATCGCATACGCGCTAAATTACTTCTTTTTACCTGCTGCTGCTGGAGCTTGACCTGGTTTCGGACGTTTAGCACCGTATTTAGAACGTCTTTGAGTTCTTTTGCTCACACCTGCAGTATCCAATGTACCACGAACGATGTGATAACGAACCCCTGGAAGGTCTTTTACACGACCACCACGTACTAAAACGATCGAGTGCTCCTGAAGGTTGTGACCTTCACCCGGAATGTAAGCATTCACTTCCTTAGAGTTTGTCAAACGCACTCTGGCAACTTTACGCATAGCAGAGTTTGGCTTCTTAGGAGTTGTAGTATAAACTCTCACACAAACACCACGTCTTTGTGGACATGAATCCAATGCAGGAGCTTTACTTTTGTCCTCTAAAGACACTCTACCTTTTCTAACTAACTGTTGAATTGTAGGCATTTCTTTACAACTTTATTAATACTTAGTAAATCTAATTTCTTTTATCCCTTTACTTTTCAGCAAATGAATTACGCAGACAGGACTAAACTCCAGAACAACAAAGTATTATCCGAAGCCATCACACACTACGCACTGAAAATCTGTGCAAAGTTACAAACTTTTTTTTGATTATCAAATCTTTAGCCTGATTTTTTATCAGTCAATCAATGATTTACCTCTATTTTATTACTATTCAACATCGTTAACACGAAACGGTTACTTAACATCGTTACTGTGAAATAAGTAGGTAGATTTTAACTAAATATCAGCCCGTTTTAAGAGGCTGATTACCTCCTTGATTTCTGATAGTAAATTTACTGCTAAATTCGGAATCTAACTAATTTAAAATCAAAAAGATTGCGTCAAATAATTAAAAAGAGCTACACGGTTGTGCAGCTCTTTTATTTTATCGTTTATGCTCCTGAACGAGTGATTTAACTGTGTGATTAAAGTGGTTCTGCTTCAACAGATCCTCTATTGAGATATGCATCCTGTACCGCCAGTAATGTTTTGGAATAGCCGGAACATTGATTCGCTCTTTTGAAGCATCCTTTCTCCTGACTGACTTGTCTATAGCCATCCAGTCCTGCAATGGTAAAATCGTTAGCATAGACGGTGATTTCAGATGATTCGAGACAATCATTTTTGCAAGCTCAGGCGTACATTCAGCAGGAGCTTCCCCTTGCTGCCATAGAATCTCATTATAATAATCCTGTGTTGCCTGCTCATTCTCTATCCACCACTCTCTGATCGGACTCATATCATGAGTACTCGTTGTACCGACTGAGAGGTAAGGATAATTATTTGTCATTGCAAATTTCAACTTCGGATCCTTTGGCATACGCTGTATCTCAAGAGATAAGACTTGCAGTTGATGAATTACATCAGGAACACAGTCCGGAATCATCCCAAGATCTTCAACGCAGACAAGCATATCTGTTGACTTCATGATTGGTGGCAATTTCTCCATCGCTTGCGCAGCCCAAAACTCATTATGACGATTATAGAAGAACTCATCATAAAGGCGGTTAAAGGCATCCTTCAGCCAAGGCTCAGAATCTTGAAAACTTCGAGTGAACTGAGCACTGATTCTTGGATGAAACTTATCCCTTTCTTTTGAATCACGTACAAACAACACCTCATTGCATAAAGCAAACAAACCTGCTCTTATCCGATTTGTCTTCTCATCATTTTTCCCATGAAGAAGCGTTTCAATCTTTCGTTGCGTATCACAATGAATCTGTAACTGATATACGTGATAATCAATCTCCTTCATATACACTGACTTCACTTCATCAACGTATTCCCCAAAGAAGTCATAAAGGATATGCTCTCGAATATATGGTCTTAAATGACGAACTTCATCCAGATAAAATCCAAAACGTTCTAACTCTGCTTTATCATATGGCATAGCAGGACTAAAATGTCCGAGTAACCCCTGTACTGAATCCATAGGGATCTCCCAAATACGAAAGAAACCGAGTAAATGATCAATCCTGTAAGCATCAAAATAGTCCGCCATCTTTCGGAATCTATTCTTCCACCACTGATAATTGGTATTTTTCATCTCCGTCCAGTTATACGTCGGGAAACCCCAGTTCTGTCCTTCAGCTGAGAAATCATCTGGTGGTGCTCCGGCTTGAGATTGCAGGTTAAATAAATATGGCTCCTTCCATGCTTCCACACTATTGCGACTAATTCCGATCGGAATATCCCCTTTCAGGATCACGCCTTGCTGATGAGCATATTTATTTACACGCTTTAATTGAAGATGAAGCTGGTACTGTACATAATAATATAGTGCAATTTCATTATAAACAGGAGATTCAGGAGAAACCAGACTTTCAATTTCGGCTGGTTTATAAATTCTGTATTTCTTCCATTTTGAGAATTCAGGCGTGTGGTTCTGATCACGCAAATAAGAGAAGGCTGCATAACTCTT
>JBOFXU010000371.1:0-4796 GCA_051654305.1 Bacteroidales bacterium
ATCACGAAACCATTCAGTATGGAAGAGCTTATTTTCCGTATCGAAGCGATTATTCGCCGTGTGAAAGGTAAAAAAATGAAAGAAGTACAATTCTACAAAATTGGTAAGTTCGTTTTCGATACTCAAAAACAATTGTTGATCATCGGAGAAAAACAAACAAAACTTACTACAAAAGAATCAGAGCTTCTTTGCTTGCTTTGCGTTCATATGAATGAAATCCTGGAAAGAAACTATGCGTTGAAAACAATCTGGATTGACGACAACTATTTCAATGCAAGAAGTATGGATGTTTACATCACAAAACTTCGTAAGTTATTGAAAGATGATTCTGATATTGAGATTATCAACGTTCACGGTAAAGGATACAAACTTATTGCTCCAGAACTTGAAGCTTAATAAAAAAAGGCAACCCGTTGGTTGCCTTTTTTTATCTCCCCTTTGATCTAATAAAAAAAAGGAGACCTGCATTACAGATCTCCTCTTCAATTCCTTTGATTCTTAGGATTTACTCTTGAATTCTTTTGTTGATAAGAATAAAAGAAAGAATACCCAAAATAATTACAACTAATCCAGTTGATAAAGTTCCGTTAGTTGTTGTCCCCATAAATTGAGGAATGGCCAAAATCGCAACTCCGATGATTGCAATAATCACGCCCAAGTATTTCAAAAGTTCATTCATAAGTATATGTATAGATTGATTTTTTATGCTTATCATATTGATGTACAAATAAACTAATAAATCTTCTATGTAAAAAATTATTTCTCAAAAAATGGTAGAAATTTTAACTTGAGTATGCGTATTTATTAGATAACTACTAATAAATCAATTATTTTCGGCATTCAATCTAAAAAAAAAAGACAAGTTGTTTGTTTTATCAAAAAAATAAATACATTTGCGTCATAAGTGTTCACTAATTAATCAAACTAAAGCTATGAATAAGTCAGAGTTAATCAATGCAATGGCTGAGAAATCAGCACTAAGCAAAGCTGATGCTAAAAAGGCATTAGAAGCTTTTATAGAAAGTGTTACTGAAGAATTACAAAACAGCGGTAAAGTCGCTCTTGTTGGTTTTGGAACATTCTCCGTAGTTGAAAAAAGTGAGAGAACTGGTATCAATCCAGCAACCAAAACACAAATCGTTATCCCGGCAAAAAAAGTTGCTAAATTTAAACCTGGAGCTGAATTAACTATTAAATAAGAATCACATAGGATCTTATTCATAAAGGTATAAAAGGTTATTATCATTCGATAGTACCTTTTATGCCTTTTTTTTGTACTTTTGCGAAAAATTTTTCAATGAGTTATGTGTGATCTAATTTATCAATCTCCTTTTTTCGCCCTGTTTGTCATTATAGCACTGGGATTCATTCTAGGACGAATTAGTATTAAAGGCATCTCACTCGATGTGTCTGCCGTCATCTTTAGTGCCTTACTTTTCGGTCACTTTGGCGTTGTAATTCCAAAAGCCTTAGGTGATTTTGGTATGGCATTATTTATTTTCACCATTGGTGTGCAAGCCGGACCGGGATTCTTCGAATCGTTCCGTTCAAAAGGTAAGACACTTATGATTGTGACAATTCTGTTAGTTCTTTCAGCAGCACTAACAGCTGTGGGATCAATGTTCTTATTCGGACTTTCAGTTCCTGACACAGTTGGTCTACTAACCGGAGCTCTTACAAGTACACCAGGTCTTGCAGCAGCAAAAGAGTTAGCAGGTGATTCTGCTGCTATTTCTTATGGTATTGCTTATCCATTCGGTGTAATTGGTGTAATCTTGTTCGTCAAGTTATTGCCTAAGATTCTGCGTGTAAACGTTCGTGATGTTGAAAAGCGAATGATGTCGGACAAACTTCAGAAGTATCCGGAGATCAACACTGCGGTTTTCAAAATTACAAACTCGAATATCTTCGACAAATCCTTGTTCCAACTAAAAGTAAGAACAACGACTGGCGCAGTTATCTCAAGAATTGTACACAATGGAGTTGCTGATATGCCTGTGGCAAAAACAGTTCTTCACGAAGGCGATTTAATTAAAGCCGTTGGTACTGACGAAGCTCTCAAAAGTCTTGAGATATTTGTTGGGGAACGCATTGAAGGCGATCTTCCTTTGAGTGAGAACTACGAAGTGCAAAGTGGACTTCTTACTTCAAAAGATTTGGTCAACAAAAGACTTGGTTCGATCAATATTCAAAAGAATTTCCGCTGTACAATTACACGCGTACGTCGTTCGGGTATCGATTTAACGCCAACTCCTGAACTTGCGCTTAAGTTTGGTGACAAACTAACCATTGTCGGACATAAAGAAGATATGTCAGACGTGCTAAGACTATTGGGTAACGATACGAAAAGATTGTCTGATACAGATTTCTTCCCGATCGCACTTGGTATCGTGTTAGGGGTATTGTTCGGCAAACTGAATCTTACGTTCGGTGCTGGTATGAGTTTCTCATTCGGTCTTACGGGAGGTATCCTTCTTGTAGCTCTTGTTCTGAGCTCGATTGGTAAAACTGGCCCGATTATGTGGACCATGTCATCTTCTGCGAACTCTTTATTACGCCAGTTAGGTCTACTTTTATTCCTTGCAGGTGTAGGAACTTCAGCAGGTACAAGCCTTGTTGCTACGTTTATGGAGAGTGGTGCAACTATGTTTACTGCCGGTGTAGCTATTACAATAATACCGATGGTTGTAGCAACGCTTGTGGGACATTTGGTTTTCAAAATTAACTTGCTCGACCTTCTTGGAGTAATCACAGGGGGTATGACCAGCACACCGGGACTTGCGGCGGCTGACTCCATGTCTGACACAGGAGCTCCAAGTGTCGCTTATGCAACAGTTTATCCTGTAGCAATGGTTTTCTTAATCCTTGCAGTACAGCTGATAGCATCCTTGTTCTGATTTAAATAAAATTGAATCATTATAGAAAATAGTGAGGTGATAATTTATCATCTCACTATTTTTTTCGTTTACTTTGAAATGCTCATGCGAAAGATTACCTTTGTAATTGTTAAGCATCATATTGAATATTAATACACTAAATAGATAAAAAATGAATATTGAGAAACAAATTGTCGGGTCTGTAGCATCTGCAATTGAGGTTCTTTACGGACAGACCGTGGACCAGTCCACTATTCAAATCTCTAAAACAAAAAAAGAGTTTGAGGGTCACCTGACTTTAGTTGTTTTCCCGTTCTTACGTATGTCTAAGAAAAACCCGGAACAAACAGCTAATGAAATTGGAGAATACCTCAAAGCTAATGCGCCTGAGGTTATTTCATTCAATGTCATCAAAGGATTTTTGAATCTGACGATCTCCCCGGCAGCCTGGATCGAGCTTCACAATACTATTTTGGGGAAAGCAAACTACGGCTATACGGAGAAAACAGATGAGTCTCCTCTTGTGATGATCGAATATTCATCTCCGAATACAAATAAACCCCTTCACTTAGGACATATCAGAAACAACCTGTTAGGATTTAGTATTTCTGAAATCCTTAAAGCGAACGGAAACAACGTTGTTAAAACAAACATCGTAAACGACCGTGGAATCCACATCTGTAAATCTATGCTTGCATGGCAGAAGTGGGGAGAGAATGCAACTCCAGAATCTACAGGTAAAAAAGGAGACCACCTTGTGGGTGATTTCTATGTGATGTTTGACAAGCACTATAAAGCAGAGCTTGCTCAATTGCAGGAAGCTGGCTTAACGAAAGAAGAAGCTGAAGCAAAATCCCAACTGATGGCTGATGCCCGCGAAATGCTTCGCAAATGGGAAGCTGGCGACGAAGAAATCGTTAGTATGTGGAAAATGATGAACAACTGGGTATATGCCGGTTTCGATGAAACATACAAAAAACTTGGCGTTGACTTCGATAAGATCTATTACGAATCTGAAACATACCTTGAAGGAAAAGAGAAAGTAATGGAAGGTCTGGCTGCTGGCGTTTGCTATCAGAAAGAAGACAACTCGGTTTGGGCTGATCTTACTGGTGAAGGTTTGGACCACAAACTTCTACTTCGTGGGGATGGAACATCCGTATATATGACTCAGGACATCGGTACAGCGAAGCTACGCTTCCAGGACTACCCGATTGACAAGATGGTATATGTTGTAGGAAACGAACAAAACTACCACTTCCAGGTATTGGCAATCCTGTTGGATAAATTAGGCTTCTCGTGGGGAAAAGACTTAGTGCATTTCTCTTACGGAATGGTTGAGCTACCTGAAGGGAAAATGAAATCTCGCGAAGGAACAGTAGTTGATGCTGATGATTTGGTTCACGAAATGGTTGATACTGCACTTCAGACATCTGAAGAACTGGGCAAACTGGATGGTTACTCGGACGAAGAGAAACTAAACATTGCACGCATGGTAGGTCTTGGGGCTCTTAAATATTTCATTCTTAAAGTAGACCCTCGTAAAAACATGACGTTCAATCCGAAGGAATCGATTGACTTCAATGGAAATACAGGTCCGTTCATTCAGTACACTCATGCGCGTATCTCTTCTGTGCTTAGAAAAGCTGAAGAGCAAGGCATGAAACTTCCTGAATGGGTGAATCCTACTCTTGAGATTTCAACAAAAGAGGAAGAGCTAATTCAGAGTCTGTCAGAATTCCCGGCTATCATTGCTGAAGCGGCAAATACCTTTAGCCCGGCAATCATTGCAAACTATATCTACGACTTAGTGAAAGAGTACAACCAGTTCTATCACGAATTCTCTATTCTTCGCGAAGAAGACGAATCAAAACGTTTGTTCCGTCTTACTTTATCGAAAAATGTAGCGAAAGTGATCCG
>JBOFXU010000372.1:0-2093 GCA_051654305.1 Bacteroidales bacterium
GTAGAGAACGACAAGCAGAAAGCGGTGATCGAAACACTGATCAAATACTACAGAACGGGTGATTTGAAAGATTTTGATGAGTATGCGATCCTATGGGTGAAAGACCTGGATTCTCGTGTTGATTTTGTGAATGGATTTACAGAAAACTATGGTGACCCACTGGGCATGAAAGCAAGCTGGGAATCGGTAGTAAACTTCAAAAACGAGGAAGCAACCAAACGTACTGAGATTATCTCAAACAGCGCACAGTGGTTTGAAGATCACTCACCGGTAGCTAAACAATTCAAGAAAGAGGAAGTAAAAGGTGTATCTGCGAAGGTAATCACTTTGGCTCTTTTGGGAGGGGATACATATCCGACAACTCCGATTGGTATCAACCTGCCAAACTCAAACTGGATCCGTCGTGATCATGGCTCGAAATCAGTGACTATCGAAAATATCACTGAGGCATACGATGCTGCTGCTCAGGGGAATGGATTTGGCGAAGAGTTTATCTGGAGCGATGAAGAACGTGAGTTGTTGAAACAATACGGATTCATGGCAGATAACTTGCACACTGACCTTCACGAATGTCTGGGACATGGTTCAGGGAAACTTCTTCCGGGAACTGATCCTGATGCATTGAAAGCATATGGTTCGCCATTGGAAGAGATGCGTGCAGATCTTTACGCACTTTATTTCATGGGTGACGATAAGATGACTGAACTGGGACTTCTTCCAAGCAAAGAGGCTTACAAAGCGGAATATTACAAATATCTGATGAATGGTCTGATGACTCAGCTGACACGTATTCAGCCGGGTAAAAACATCGAGCAGGCACACATGCGTTGTCGTTCGGCAATCGCTCACTGGGTGTTGGCAAATGGTCAGGAGTCTAAAGTAGTCGAACTGAAAGAACGCGATGGTAAAACATTCGTAGTAGTGAACGACTATGCGAAAATGCGTGAGTTGCTTGGTCAGTTGCTTGGTGAAATTCAACGAATCAAATCGGAAGGAGATTACGAAGCAGGTAGAGTAATGATCGAAACTTACGGAGTAAAAGTAGATCAGGATCTGCATAAAGAGGTATTAGACCGCTATGGTAAACTGAACATTGCACCTTGGAGAGGATTTATCAATCCGGTTTATACTCCGGTAATGGACAATAACGGCAATATCACTGACGTTACGATCAGCTTCAACGAAGGGTATGCAGAACAAATGATGAGATACTCGAAAGAGCACTCAGTATTGTCTTCATACAACTAATTCTATACCTATAAAAAAAGGCCTTATGACTGGTTCATAAGGCCTTTTTTTTATTCTGACATATCAATACCCCACTGTGCCAGCAGGTTGATCACCGGAATAACAGACTCTCCTTTGGGAGTCAGTTTATACTCCACTTTAGGTGGAACCACGGGGTAAACTATACGCTCAATCAGTTCGTTGCTTTCAAGCTCACGGGCAGTCTGAGTAAACATCTTATTCGCAATTCCTTTCAAACACCGCTGAAGATCTCCCGAACGCAAAGCCCCATCTCTGAGATGAAACAGCATCATTGTCTTCCACTTGCCACCAATAAGCTCCATAGCTACCTCCAGGGAGCAGTTATATACTTTATCCTTCAACCGGTATGTTGTATTGCATTGATTCTCCATAATTTACTCTTTTTGACAGGTATCGTATCTACTTGTATGTAAGTGCGAAATTAATACGAATGTATTTCCTGTGCAAGTTCGTTAATCGTTTTTAGCAAAAAGGATAGTTTGTAAAATACGGCATGAAATATTTGATTAGAAACAGGGAGAAAACGTCTTACCGATAGTATCAGTAAGTACAAGATAAATCATTGTTACAATACAATTTGTATAAAAATACAGGTAGTTTCTCGTATTAATTATGGAGTGTGTCGTTTGTTATTACTAAATAAATATTAAAGTTTGAGTGTTAAAACTAAAGGTTAAAGTCATTTCTTGATTTAAGTCAATATTTTACTGAGCTATTGTAGGTATTTTTGCAAAATAAAAACAAATTAATAGCATTGATTCGAATCAGAAAGATAAATAATGCCTGTTATGGTGCTAAAATCACACTTCTGCTTCGCTAATTTC